>JANYKY010000274.1 GCA_025357975.1 Gemmatimonadaceae bacterium | reverse complement strand
GGACGACAGCCGCATCGCGCCCGAGCTCCGCCGTACCTGGGACGAAGCGCAGCATCACATCGATCTCGCACGTCGCCGTGGCGAGGACACGCCGGACCGCGGCGAGCTCTACACCTCGCCGGAAACTGCCCTTGCCGCTGTGTCGGCCCTCGGAATAATCGAGCTCTTCTCGGGACCTTCCGACGGCGGGCGCACCGAGCTTGGAGCTTCGGGAGCCGAACCCGTCTCGTTTGCGTTCCCTCTGGTGCCGCCAGAAACAATCGCGCGCGACATGACGCGGTTGCGTGAAGTCGTGAACGATTGGGTTCCGACCATCATCCTCTGCGACAACGGCGGGCAGGCGGAACGTCTCGAAGAGCTTCTCGGTGAAAGCGGAGCATCCGCGACACTCGCCATCGGTGTCTTGCACGGCGGCTTCATCATTCCGCCCTGGGGATACCAGTCCCGCGGACTTCGCGTTCTCACCGATCACGAGATTTTCCGCCGCGAGCGACGTATCCGGCGCGCGCGGAAGTACACCACCGGCACATCGATCGAGTCGCTCACGGCGCTCACGCCCGGCGATTACGTCGTCCATCTCGAGCATGGCGTTGGCATCTATCGCGGAATGGAGAAGGTTTTCTTTCGCGAGAGCACCGTTGAAGTCGCGGTCATCGAATACGAGGGTGGGTCGCGGCTCAACGTGCCGCTCTACCGCATCGACCAGATCGAGCGCTTCAGGTCGGCCGCAGACATCTCGGCTGATAGTCCACCGCCGCGCCTCCATACACTGGGCGGAAAGCGCTGGGGTCAACAGCGCGATCGCACTCGGGCGGCGATTCAGGAGATGACGGTCGAGCTGCTCGATCTATACGCTCGCCGGCGCGTCGCTACACGTCCTCCGCACGTGCCGGACACGCCGTGGCAGCGTCAGCTCGAGTCATCGTTCCTGTTCGAGGACACTCCGGATCAGCGTACGGCGACAGCGGACGTGAAGGGCGACATGGAAAAAGCGCGGCCGATGGATCGGCTGCTCGTTGGCGACGTTGGTTACGGCAAGACCGAGATTGCGGTTCGCGCCGCGTTCAAGGCAGTTCAATCCGGCCGCCAGGTCGCGATACTCGTTCCAACAACTATTCTTGCGGAGCAACACGCGCGGACGTTCGGCGACCGGCTAGCCGATTTCCCCGTCATCGTGCGCACGATGAGCCGCTTCGAGACCCACAAGCAGCAAGCCGAAGTGATCACCGAGCTCGCCGATGGAAAGATCGACATCGTGATAGGAACTCACCGGCTGCTCAGCAAGGACGTGAAGTTCAAGAATCTCGGGCTCATCGTAGTCGATGAGGAGCATCGCTTCGGCGTGAAGCACAAAGAGCGGCTCAAGCAGATGAAGCTCGACACCGACGTCCTTACGCTGACCGCAACTCCAATTCCGCGCACGCTCCACCTGTCGCTCGCCGGAATGCGCGACATGACATTGATGCAGACGCCGCCCCGGGATCGCTCGCCGGTTCTGACGTTCGTCGAGCCATGGGATCAGGGGCTGATCGAAGAGGGAATCGGCCGCGAGCTCGATCGTGGCGGGCAGGTTTTCTTCGTCCATAATCGCGTCGAGACCATCGACAGCATCGCGCAACGCATCTCGAGCTACGTCCCGCGTGCACGGGTCGGCGTCGGGCACGGGCAGATGAGGGAGCGCGAGCTTGAAGAAGTCATGCGCCAATTCGTAGAGGGTGAGACTGACGTGCTCGTCTCAACCATGATCGTCGAGTCGGGCCTCGACGTTCCTAACGCTAACACGATGTTCGTGGACCGCGCCGATCATTTCGGGCTCGCGCAGTTATATCAGCTACGTGGTCGCGTCGGACGTTCGCACCGTCGAGCGAACTGTTACCTGTTAGTCCCGGATAGTGACATCGATGAAGATGCGAACCGCCGCCTGAAAATCCTGGAGCACCATACGGAGCTCGGTGCCGGATACCGGATTGCGTTGAAGGATCTGGAGCTTCGCGGTGCGGGAAATCTTCTCGGGCCCGAGCAATCCGGGTTCGTCACGGCAGTCGGATTCGACATGTACATGCGGATGCTGGACGAGACCGTAACGCGCGTATTGCGCGGCGACACTTCGCCCAAGCTCTCGCCGGCCGACGTGACCGTCGATCTTCCCTCGTATCTGCCGGATGAGTACGTGACGAGCCAGGATGCCAAGCTCGACATCTACCGGCGTCTCACGCACATGACCGATCCGGCGGAAATCGAGTCGCTGCGCGAAGAAGTTCGCGACCGGTTCGGACCGCTGCCGGCCCCGGCAGAGACTTTCCTGTCGGTGGCGCTCCTGCGCCTCCTGGGCGGCGCCGCCGAGATCGAGTCAATGCTGCTGCGTGGCAACGAGGCTCGTATTACCTTTCGTGAGCACGCCGTTCCTCGCATGAAAGCGATTTCGGCAGCGTTCCACGAGGTACAGTTCCAGGCGGAGGTGCGACGAGCACATCCGCTTTCGCTCAAATTGACCCGACTCGGCGGCGCAGAGCTGCTCGGTGGTCTGGTTCGCGCGCTCGCGACGTTACGCGGCCAGGGCAAAAGCCCCGGCTAAAACCGACTCACACAACCATGAAAAAAATCGTAATTGCCGCCGTCGTTGCGGCGCTCGGAATCGTTGGCTGCAGCTCATTGAAGGACGCAATGTCCGCGCACGTGGATACAGTCGCGAGAGCGGCCGATCAGGAGCTCACGATCACGCGTCTTGCCACATTGATGGGCAAATCCAAGGCTCCTTTGCGCAAGGACGTCGCCAACGCGATCGTCGATGCGTGGACCAACTATCAGCTCGCTGGCGAAGCTGCCGTGAATAGCGACACGCTCAATGACCCGAAGAAGATCGACGCGGCGATGTGGCCGGTAATCGCCAACGTGAAGGCCAAGAAGTGGTACGATCTCGTTTCGAAATCGTGGAAGGCGCCGGATAGCGCCAGCGCCGAGGCCGCCTACAATGGTGGAAAGCTCCTGGCCGCGAGCCACATTCTGCTGCTCACGCCCGATTCGTCGCCAGCAGCGAAGGCAATCGTCAAGAAGAAGATCGACGCACTTCGTCTCCAGGTCACGAGCGCCAACTTCGCGGACATGGCAAAGAAGAACAGCCAGGATCCCCAATCCGCGGTTCGCGGTGGCTCGCTCGGAATTTTTCCGCGGGGCTCGATGGTGAAAGAATTCGATCAGGCCGCGGCGGCTCTGAAGCCCGGCGAAATCTCCACGGTTATCAAGACGCAGTACGGCTACCATATTATTCGCCGACCACTGTTCAGCGAAGTGAAGGCTGAATTCGTCAACGCGATGCAGCAGGGCGGAATGCAGGCGGCGGAGAGCACATATCTCGCGGGCCTGGAGTCTTCGTCGAAGGTCGAGATCA
>JANYKY010000258.1 GCA_025357975.1 Gemmatimonadaceae bacterium | reverse complement strand
CCCAATCACCGGCGCGCCCCGCTCGGCATGTGCGGCGACTTCACGCATGATCGGACTGAATCTCGCAATTGCGCCTGCCCGTAGGTAATCGCCGTAACTGAACCCGCCAGGAAGAATTACGACGTCGACTCCCTGCAGGTCATGATCTTTGTGCCAGAGATAAACCGCCTGTTCACCGAGCGAATCGACGACTGCGTGGAAAGCATCGTAATCGCAGTTGGAGCCGGGAAATGTCACGATGCCGAACTTCATTGCGCGGCGGCTGACTCGATCTCAAAGTCTTCGATAACCGGATTGGCGAGCAATCGCTCGCACATCGACCGAACCGACGCCTCCGCACCGGAAGCATCTTCGGCATCCGTTTCCACTATTATGTAGCGGCCGACATGTACTTCTGTCACTCCGTTAAAGCCGAGGGAATGCAGCGCGCCCACGACAGCCTTGCCCTGCGGATCCAGAATACCTCGGCGCGGTGTGATGTGAACTGACACACGGAATGCAGTCACTCGTCAACATCCTCCGGAAGACGGGGCGGGAATTGCCGCGGGCCCGACCGATCTTCACGAGGGTACGGCTTTCTGCGGCGACGACGTCTCGCCGGAGGCTGATCGGGTCCGATGTCCGGAACGGAAATCCGGGCGTCCTCTGGTTCGATTTCTTCATCACTGTCGGAAATCACCGGCACGTTTCCGCGTGGCCGCCGTCCAATCAAGCCGAAGAAGACGGTCTTGGCGACTCCATACAGCACATACAAAACGAGCGCAGGGAAGTAAAACTGCTTTCGAAGCACGATCACGCCAATGATCGTCACAGCGACAACAAGTGACCCAAGAATCTCATTGAGCTTGCGATACCCGATCGTCGGAACAGCGGGGTATGAAACGTTGCTGATCATCAGAAATGCGAGCGCGAGCATCAGGAACCGCAGCCAGAAATGCCAGGGCAGGTCGCCGAGAATTGTCTGGTTGTAAAGAGGCGTCTGGCTGAACCAGTAGTATGTCGCGAGTGTCAGACCGGCGGCCGGGCTCGGAAGTCCGTGAAAATATCTTTTTGCCCGCCCGGCCTGCTCGACGTTGAACCGCGCAAGACGAATGGCAGCGCAGACGACATACAGAAACGGGATGAGCCATTCCCAGCCGTCGCGATTGAGTACGGCGAAGTACATGATCAGCGCCGGCGCGAGGCCAAACGAGATCACGTCTACGAGTGAATCGAGCTCCGAGCCAAAACGCGATCCACTGCCGGTCGCCCGCGCCACTCTTCCATCGAGTGCGTCCGCTACGCCGCCCAGAACAATGAGCAATCCGGCGAAGTCAAACTGGCCGCGGGATGCCGATATAATGGCGAAGACGCCGCAAAACAGATTTGCCAGAGTGAGCCCGCTCGGCAAAATGACAACGGCTCGTCGAATTTTTCGGGGCCGGTTCTCACCCGATCGTGCAGCCGAGTGGCCCCCCGGATCTGTCATCTTTGAGGCAGCTCGGCGAGAACAGTCGTTCCTGCGGTAGTCATCAACCCGAGGTTAGCGCGCAACTTTGAATCGGTCGGAATGAACACGTCGACACGTGAACCGAACCTGATCATGCCCATCCGCTCGCCCTGCTTCGCCGTATCACCTACGCGGCTGTAGGTCACGATTCGCCTCGCGATAAGGCCCGCGATCTGTCGGACAAGTATCCGATACGGTCCCGATTCTATTCCGACCGAGCTTTGCTCATTTTCGAGGCTCGATTTCTCGGCAGCAGCGTTGAGAAACTTGCCTTTGTTGTAATGAAGGTATTTCACCGTTCCATCGATCGGATAACGATTGACGTGGACGTTGAAGACATTCATGAAGATGGAGAGGCGCAACGCCTTGCCGCCGATGAAGCCAGGCTCATCGACCTCGGTGATCAGTATGAGCTTTCCATCGGCAGGGGCAACGACGACTCGCGCGCCGCGCTCGCCGGTCCGCTCGGGGTCACGGAAAAAATACGCGACCCACAGTGCGATGATTGTGATGACGATCGCGAGAAGCCAGAGGGCCCACGAGCGTCGCGCAAGCGCAACGACGAACGTCGAGGCCGCCGCCGCAGCTGCGATACCGATGAAGACATATCCTTCGCGTGCGAAATTCAATCCAGAGCTCCCCTGTCGAGCGGAGTGAGCGTGAGCCGGCGATAAATCTCGAGATAGCGTTCGCTCATTGCGGAGACGACCTCGGCCGGGAGTCGGGGCGGCGGATGATCTCCGTTCCACCGTCCGGCGCGACGCTCGCCCTCGAGATAATCACGCAACGGCTGCTTGTCGAAACTCGGCTGTGAGCGTCCCGGCTGGAACTGGTCAGCCGGCCAGAAACGAGAGCTATCCGGGGTCAGCACTTCGTCGACTAATATAACACTTGAGGGATCGAATTTTTCGGCCTTTCCGACGTACCCGAACTCGAGCTTTGTGTCGGCAATGACGACGCCGCGGGCCGCTGCGATCGTACTTCCAAACTCGTAGACGAGTCTCGTCAGGCGCTCCAACTCCGCCGCCTGGCCGGCGCCAATTATCTCGCGCGTCCGTGTGATAGTGATGTTCTCGTCGTGCCCTTCGTCGGCCTTGGTGGCCGGACTGAAGAGCGGAGCCGGCATCTGCTCGGACTCTTTCATTCCTGATGGCAACAACTCCCCGGCGAGAGTTCCCATTGCAGAGTATTCCTTCCAGGCGGACCCTGAGAGGTAGCCCCTGATCACGCATTCGACGGGGAACACTTCTGCGCGGAGAGAAAGCATCGACCGCCCGGCAAGCTCGGCTTTGTGCGGCTCGAGCGAAGGCACGCGCCGGATGATTTCATCGATGTCCGACGAGATCATGTGATGCCGGACCGACGAAGCGAGCTGCCCGAGCCACCATGCGGTGAGCTGCGTGAGAACCGCGCCTTTATAGGGTACCGGCGCGTCCATCACCACATCGAATGCGCTTACCCGGTCGGTCGCGACCAGCAACACCCTAGAATTATCAACTTCGTAGACGTCGCGAACTTTTCCCCGACGAAGGAGACGGAGTGGAAGATCTGTGTGATCGACCAGCATCAAACGCGCAACTCTTGAACCGACACCTCTGATGTCCCGCTCGCCGCGAGAATCGGTGCGATCACTTCAGCAAGAAATTCTTCGACCTGGGCCGGCGCACGTCCGACGTACTGCGATGCATCAGCCACCGCCGAGATGTGCTCGGCTGAGAGTCTCAGCGATCGATCCGCCGACAAGCGATCGAGCAGGTCGTTTCGTGGTGCACCTTCTTTCATCGATTGCGAGGCCGCCATTGAATGTCGGCGAATCGTTTCGTGCACGGCCTGGCGGTCTCCTCCGGCCTTCACCGATTGAACGATGAGCTTTTCTGTTGCCATGAATGGAAGCTCGGCGGCGACACGCTGGCGGATTCTGGCCGGATGGACTTCGAGACCCGATGCGATGTTTGCGTAGATGAGCATGATAGCGTCGGTCGCCAGAAATGATTCTGGAATCGCAAGCCGTCGGTTCGCACTATCGTCCAGCGTGCGCTCGAAATACTGAACGCTGTGCGTCTGGTTGGCATTCGCTTCGAGGTTCAATACAAAACGCGCGAGGGAATTGATCCGCTCTGATCGCATCGGATTCCTCTTGTATGCCATCGCGGATGACCCGACTTGTTCGGACTCAAATGGCTCTTCCATTTCTCCGAATGACTGGAGCATTCGAATGTCGCTGCCAAATTTCGCCGCGCTTGCAGCAAGCCCAGATACGGCGGACAAAACGCCGGCGTCAAGTTTTCTTGTATACGTCTGGCCCGTGACGGGAAGTGCAGAAAGAAAATCCATCTTGGCTGTAACGAGCTCGTCGAGCTTGCGGACTTTTGCGTGATCGCCGCCGAAAATCTCGAGAAAGCTCGCCTGCGTGCCCGTCGTTCCCTTTACTCCGCGAAATGGGAGCGACCGCCGACGGTACTCGATGTCACGAAGATCGAGTACCAGGTCCTGCATCCAGAGAGTTGCCCGTTTTCCTACAGTGGTGAGCTGGGCTGGCTGAAGATGAGTGTAGCCAAGTGTTGGCTCGCCTTTCCATTTCTCGGCGAACACCTGCAGCGCGCGAATAACCGTCAGTGTGCGTTCGCGCAACAAATCAAGGCCGCGACGCATCAGAATCAGGTCGGCGTTGTCGGTTACAAACGCGCTTGTAGCACCGAGATGGATGAAAGGTTTGGCCGCTGGTGCAACATCACCAAACGCGTGCACGTGAGCCATGACGTCGTGCCGAAAGCGCTTCTCGTATTCCGCAACAGCGTCGAAGTCGATGTTGTCGAGCTGCTCGCGCATTTGGTCGATAGCGGCGACGGGAATGTCGGCTCCGAGTTCCTGCTCGGCCTCAGCGAGGGCAAGCCATAGGCGACGCCACAGGCCATGGCGTGTCTGTGCCGACCACAGCTCGAGCATCGCGCGCGACGCATATCGTCCCGCCAGCGGCGAGTTATAGGTGTCGTGCACGCTACTGAATCACGAATTCAGTAGTGTAGACCTGGCCTTGCCGCTCGATGTACATGACGATTCCACCGCGGCCCGAGTAGTAATCGAGAGCCTTCGCGGCCGCCTCGGCATCGGCGATCGGGACCTGATTGATCTGGAGAATTACGTCACCATTCTGGATGCCCAGTTGCTCCGCAACACGTTCGCTCACTGACTGGATGAGAGCACCGTTCGCACGCCTGATGCCGCGTTCCGCGCGGATGGCGGGAGTCAGCGTGACCAATTGAATTTCTTTTAATACCGTGACTTTGGGCGCGTTGACATCCGGGAGGTCTGCGACTTTCACTCTTACGCTGATGTCGCGACCACCACGTTTCACGACCAGGGGAACCTCATCGCCGACGCGCAGCTCGAGCCTCTCGGCCTCCCAGTCGTACGGATTGTGAATCGCCCGGTCACGCGAGCGGACGAGCAGATCATTCGCCTGAATGCCCGCGCGTGCAGCTGGAGATCCTGGGACGACTGACGTGATTACCGCTGCCTTCGATGGGCCACCAGGAGTTCCCGGCGGCGTCATCCCGAGCTTCAGGCCAATCCACGGTCGCTTGATCACGCCGTGCGCGAGAAGATCCTCCGTGACGCGCCGGGCGCGATTAATCGGGATGGCAAAACCGAGCCCGACTGAACCGCCGCTCGGCGAATAGATCGAGCTGTTCACTCCGATGACTTCACCCATCGCGTTTACGAGTGGTCCGCCCGAATTGCCGGGATTGATGGCAGCGTCGGTTTGAATCATGTCCACGTATACGCCGGCACCGTCGCTTTCGGCCGCCAGATTACGACCCGTTCCGCTCACGACTCCGGCGGTCACGCTTGGCTCAGTGTTAGCGAGAATAAATCCGTACGGACTGCCGATCGCGATCGCCCATTCTCCAATGAGGAGATTCGAGGAGCTGCCGAGCGTGGCGATTGGAAGGTTCTTCGCGTCGATCTTGATAACCGCAAGATCGTTGGTTTCATCGGCGCCGAGCAGCTTAGCTGGATACGTGGTTCCATCGCGCAACGCGACAGAAATCTTTGTAGCTCCGCTAACGACGTGTGCGTTTGTGACGATTACACCGTCTTCGCGAACGATGAAACCAGATCCAAGCCCGGCGGATGAGCGGCGCCCCGTACGTCCGCCGAAAAACTGCTCGTAAAAATCGGCTGGAACAGCTTCAACCATTTCGGTTTGTACCGTGACGACAGAGGGCGAGACGCGTGCAACCGCAGATGTTATAGCCGTCCTGCGCTGGTTAGAAATTCCGGCCGTCTGGTCCGCCGATACCTGCGTTGCCTGTGCCGATGGGAGAGTATCGCCTTTGCAGGCAGCCAGAACCGAAAGCGCGGCGAGTGCGAGCGCTACCCGCATCAGCTCATCCTCTGGCCTTGGGTCGCTTGCTGATGTTGCTCAGGAAGCGATCTAGCCCTCGATCGGTCAGTGGATGAAGAAGAAGCGAAGTAAGAACGTCCGGGCGTATCGAAACGACCTGCGCACCAGCGGCGACGCATTCCGTGAATTGTGTCGTCGTGCTCGGGGATGCAACCATCACGTCGCATTCGCAGTCACTTGCCTCGAGCAGCGACCGAATTTCGGTCACTGCATCAGTGCTTGTCTGGCCCTGTGCATCGAGATCGTGCAGCGAAACGCGCACCATCGACGCGCCCGCCTTCGCGGCGAGCACGGCTTGGGCACCGTTGAAGACAAAGTTTGCGCAGACAACGACGCCGTCGAGACTCAGGCGATGCATCGTCGCCACTGCGTCCTCGACAAGAGGGAGCTGGACGATGATGTGGTCGGAAATTTTCGAGAGGTCGCGCGCCTCCCGATACATGTCATCTCCGTCGATGGCCCCGACTTCGACGCAAACCGGGATTGCAAACTCCTGGGCGATCGATTCGATCAGGTTGCGGCCCTGGGGTGACCCGGCATCGTCATGATCGGAGATGACGATACCATCCGCAAATCCTGCCGACGTAGCACGCCGTATCTCGTC
>JANYKY010000235.1 GCA_025357975.1 Gemmatimonadaceae bacterium | reverse complement strand
GCCATGCGTGTCGGCGACGAGGCAATGGTCGCCGACACGGCGCGGACATATTTCGGTTTGCCCGCGACGAGTCTCAGCTACGCGGCAGGCTTGCCTCTGCCTGTTTACCCGGCTCCGGCGCGCGACGTCAGCAACTGATTGACGCGCTTGGGATCTGCTTTCCCAGCGGATTTCTTCATTACAAAACCAACAAGAACTCCCTGAAGTTTTTTCTCGCCAGCTAAGTATCTCTTTGCTTCTTCGGGATGTTCGGCCAACACCTCATCGATCCATCCGGTGATCGCACCGTCGTCACCTACCTGGACCAATGAAAGATCGTGGGCGATTTGCGCGGCAGGCTTCCCCGTTTCCACCATCTGTCCGAAGATGACCTTTGCAGCCGAGCGGCTGACGAGCCCATCGGCGACCAGTTTGATGAGCTGGCCAAGATCAGCCGGCCGCACACGAAACTCCGATATCGGGACACCCGAAGCATTGATCGCGGCCTGCACGTCGCCCATCACCCAGTTGGCGGCACCTTTCGGCTCTCCTGAAATTCGCGCAGCCGCCTCGAAGTAGTCGGACAGAAGCGGAAGTGCGGTCAGTTTTTCAATATCTTCATTGCCGAGCTTGTACTCGTCCGTAAAACGCTTTTTTCTGTCGGCGGGAAGTTCAGGTACCGAAGCCTTGATACCCGCCAGCCACTCTGAATGAAGAACGAGTGGGAGCAGATCCGGCTCCGGGAAGTAGCGGTAGTCGTGACTTCCTTCCTTCGTCCTGCTGACGCGCGCCTCGCCCTTGGCTGCATCCCAAAGGAGAGTTTGCTGCGACACCTGCTCGCCGCGATCAAGGAGCGCGCACTGTCTCGCGAATTCGTATTCGAGAGCGCGCTCGACACCCGAAAATGAATTCATGTTTTTCATTTCAGTTTTCGTCCCAAGCTCTTTCTGGCCAACTGGTCGCGCGCTGACGTTAGCGTCTACGCGAAGACTGCCCTCTTCCATGCTGACGTCGCTGACCGCGAGGTATTGCAAAATCTGCCGGAGCGTCCGCAGGTAGGCGCCCGCTTCTTTTGATGAGCGCATGTCGGGCTCGCTCACGATTTCAATGAGCGGAACGCCGGCACGGTTCAGATCGATTGCGGTAGCAGATGGATAACGGTCGTGAAGTGACTTGCCGGCATCCTCTTCCATGTGGACGCGCGTGACGCCGATCGACTTTTCGCCATCGCCCACATCGACCTTCACGCTCCCGGCCGTCGCCAGCGGCTTGTCGAACTGCGATATCTGATATCCCTTCGGCAAATCAGGATAGAAATAATTTTTTCGCGCAAACACGGATACGGGATGAAGCGTGCACCCCAGCGCGAGCGCGGCTCTTGCGGCCAGCTCGACGGCTTTCTCGTTCAATACAGGAAGTGCGCCTGGAAGGGCGAGACAAATCGGGCACGTGTTGGTGTTTGGTGGATCCCCGAAGCGGGTCGAGCATCCGCAGAACGCTTTGCTTCGCGTCTTGAGCTGAACGTGCACTTCGAGCCCAACGACCATCTCGTATTTGCCCTGCGTCACTGGTGTGCCTCGCCGCCAAGTGCCGCTTCGAGAGCGTATGCGACACGGAACATCGTCGACTCGCAGAAATGACTCGCGATGATTTGCCCGCCGACAGGGAGCCCGCCAACCCGACCTATTGGAAGCGACATCGCCGGCACGCCCGCGAGATTGGCGGTGACCGTGAAGATGTCGCTCATATACATCTCGTAAGGATCTGTCAGTGCACCTATAGCAAATGCCGTAGTCGGAGTCGTCGGAGTGAACAGCGCGTCGATGCCGCGGCCAAACGCATCCCTGAAGTCGCGCGTGATGAGGCCGCGGACAGACTGAGCTTTCCGGTAATACGCGTCGTAGTATCCGGCGGAAAGCACGTAAGTGCCGAGCAGGATCCGTCGCGTGACCTCGTCCCCAAAGCCTTTCGAGCGCGTTTCCGCATACATATCGCGAAGCGCTGCGGTCTCAGCGCGTGCACCGTATCGCACGCCGTCGAACCGAGCAAGATTCGAGGATGCTTCAGCCGGCGCGATGATGTAATACACCGGAATTGCGAGTGCCGTGTTCGGCATCTTCACGTCGACCACCTTGGCGCCGAGTGACTTCAACAGATCGATTGACCGCTCGCACAGCGCGCGAATGCCCGGGTCGAGCATCTCCGGAAAATATTCTTCCGGCACTCCAATCGTCATTCCGTCGAGTGGCTCGGCCGACGTAGCGAGCGGAAGAAATTCGTCCCTGTACGTGTCGACTTTTCTCGAAGAGCAGGTCGAGTCGTTTGGGTCAACGCCGGAGATGATCTCCAACGCGAGCGCTGCATCATCGACGTTGCGTGCTATAGGGCCGATCTGGTCGAGCGAAGATGCAAATGCGACAAGTCCGAATCGGCTTACGCGTCCGTAGGTCGGCTTGACGCCGACAACTCCACAGAATGCCGCTGGCTGCCGCACTGACCCGCCAGTCTCGGAGCCGAGAGCGAGTGGGACGATGCCGGCGGCTACAGCACCAGCAGATCCGCCTGACGATCCTCCCGGGACACGCCGAAGGTCGATCGGATTTCTTGCCGGTCCGTATGCGCTGTTCTCAGTGGATGATCCCATCGCGAACTCATCCATGTTCGTCTTCGCCACCACAATGGCGCCTTCTTCGCGAAGACGTGCAACTGCCGTCGCCTCGTAGGGGCTGACGTAGCCAGCAAGAATTTTCGACGCGCATGTAGTTGGCAACCCAAGCGTCGCGAGGTTGTCCTTGACCGCGATCGGTATTCCAGCGAGCCGCCCTCCCTTGCCGGCCCGATTCATACCTTCAGCAAGCGAAGCAGCGTCACGCCGCGCAAGCTGCTCGTTCGACCAGAGAATCAGGTTGAGTGACTCGCGACCGGCCCCCGCTTCCCTTGCGCGTGCGAGACTGGCATTGATTGAATCCAGTGGCGACACGTTGCCGCCGTCTACCTTAGCGGCTAATGCCGTCGCGGACAGCCGCGAAAAATCAGGAAAGGTCATGGTGCGGTGTCGGCGGCCGCATCTTCGTGCGTTGCGAGACGCGGTACAATGAAGAAGCCATCGCGAATCGAAGGCGCGAAGCTCTCTCGCGACGTTAACATCGGCAACGGTCCGCTGGAGTCGGAACGCAAAGGCGTGCTATCAACAGGAACGGAAACGTTACTGTCGATCGCAGATGTGTCAGTCTTCTCGAGAACATCCATGTGCGCCAGGATCCCGTTGAGCTCGCTGACGAGGTGATCCAATCGCTCCGCCGGTAGTGCGAGCCGGGCCAGCTCAGCTACGTGAATGACATCAGCCTGCGTTACCGCCATCAGCTCTGCCCTCTTTCAAGAGTTGTGTAAGCGAGCTTGATAGTCTTCGTTCCAACCGCCGCGTCGTCAAACTCGATGACTGCTTTGGTGTCGCTGCCCTTGCCGCTG
>JANYKY010000197.1 GCA_025357975.1 Gemmatimonadaceae bacterium | reverse complement strand
CCTTCCATCGCGGCAGCGACGGTGCCTGAATACAGGACATCTTCGCCCATGTTGTGGCCGTGGTTGATTCCGCTGAGAACAAAATCGGGCCGCTCTGGCATTAATGCCTCGACGGCGAGCATCACGCAATCAGTTGGAGTGCCATCCACCTGCCAGCGATTCTCGCCTCTTTGTATTGGGCGAACCGGATGATGCAGGGTGAGTGAATGACTCGTCGCGCTTTGTTCGCGATCAGGGGCAACCACTGTCACTTCGCCAAGCGGTTCGGCGGCAGCTACCAGAATCTTCAGGCCGTGAGCGAGGAAACCGTCATCATTGGTGCAAAGTAATCTCATCAGTTTGCATCTTCGAGAAGTGTGACGGTGCGCCGAACCGGTTTCGCAAAAGCTCCGGCGCGATGCGACCATAGGACTCCGACAACGAGCGCGGCATCGCGCACTTCCCGGAAATAGCTCGGCGGCCCATAAATCGTCGAGATCGGAACGTTAGTGATACAAAATCCAGCAAGAGCCGCCCGTATGATGAAGTCTGTCTCGAATTCATATCTGTTGCCGACCGCGTGAATCTCGTCCAGCACTTCGCGCCTGATTCCTCTGAATCCTGATTGACTGTCAGCGACCCCACCGCCCGAAACAAGACGCGTCGCCGTGGTTGAAAGAAAGTTTGCAACCCTGCGATGCCTCGGCATCTGGTCACCCGCCAGGTCGCGCATACCGACCGCCACGTGACAAATGCCGAGGGCTTCGAGAATGGACGGCGCGAAGCTCGGATCGTGCTGTCCATCAGAATCGATCGTGAGAACCTCACGACAATCGAGCTGGACTGCAGCCGCAAATCCCGCCCGCAATGCAGCCCCCTTTCCCATGTTTTCCGGAAAGTCGATTGCGTCGTCACAGAGCGACCGAAGCAGCGCAGGGGTGCCGTCAGACGAGCCGTCATTGATACCAATTAAGTGCGCGTGAGGCAGCGCCTTGCGAAGGCTCTTTATCACGAAGGAAAGCGACCCTTCCGCGTTCAACGCAGGCATCACCACCACTGTCCTGCTCATCCGGCTGGCGGTTCTCCATCGAGGATTGCCGCAAGTGCTCGCAACTCAGCCTCCAGCGATTCGACCGTCTGCATATCGAGGGCTGCACGTGCTACGCTTCGCAGCTCGCCATTTTTCTTGTATTCGTCAATTTTTTGCCGCGCGCCGTCGATCGTGTATTTCTCGGTATACAGCAGCTGCCTCACGAGCATGATCAGCTCGATCTCACGCCGCTGGTAAACACGGTTGCCAGAACGGTTCTTGGCGGGATGAAGAAATCTGAACTGGCTTTCCCAGTAACGGAGTACGTGCGGCTTCAAGTCGGTGAGGCTGCAGACATCGCCCATCGAGAAGAACTCCCTGATTGGTTCGGCAGCAGCCATCAGTCAAGCTCCGCGCGAAGCTCGCGCGTCATCAAGCTGCCTATTGCGTCTCGAGCGGGCTGCTTCTCGAAAAGTACCCGGTACACCGCGTCTACTATCGGCATCTCCACTCCTTCCCGCGCAGCAAGCGCATGAGCGCTGCGGGTCGTCAGGACTCCCTCAGCAACGGTCTCTCTTCCGGCTAACACATCTTCCAGCGGAACCCCACGGCCAACCTCTACACCGACACTTCGATTGCGACTGAGACTTCCAGTGCACGTAAGGACCAGATCTCCCAGGCCGGCAAGGCCCGAAAGCGTCGCCGGGTCGGCGCCGAGCTTCACCCCAAGTCGAGTCATCTCCGCGAGCCCGCGGGTGATCAGGGCCGCTCGTGCATTGAAGCCAAGCCCGAGGCCGTCGGCAATGCCCGTCGCGACCGCCATCACGTTCTTCAACGAGCCGCCGATCTCGACGCCAGTGATGTCGGATTGCGTGTACGCGCGGAAATGAACGGAGCTGAACGCTGCTTGCGCAAACAGCGCAGCATTCGCGTCGGGCGACGCAACGACAACGGCCGTCGGTTGCTGCGCGACCACCTCGGCCGCGAAACTTGGACCGGACAACGCGACGACGACTGACGCCGGCAACTCCTGCGAAATCACGTCAGTCATGAGAGCCAGGGTATCTTGCTCGATTCCTTTTGAAGCGACGACAACCGGCAGGCCAGATGTCATTTGCGCGCGACAGGATCTGGCGATGGTGCGCAGCACATGCGAAGGCGTCGCAAAAGTCACCAGCTCAGCACCCTTCAGAGCCTCGCCAACGTCGTTACAGGCGCGGAGCGTTTCGCACAACGAATGTCCCGCAAGAAAGCGCCGGTTCACGTGGGACCTGTTGATGCTCTCGATCACATCCCATTCATACGCCCAGATCGAGACATCGTGGCCGTTTCGCGAAAGTAGATCTGCCAGTGCGGTTCCCCACGCACCAGCCCCGATGACGGCACATCGCGTCATGCGGCTGCCTCCGCCTTTTTTGCTCTGCCTACCTTGGGTTCGGTGCCGGTTCGAAGGCGCCCAATGTTAGCGCGATGCATCCAGATTACAAATATTCCGATCGCGCAGCTTATCAAAAAAAGCGCGGTGAGTCCGCCATGGAAGAAAAAAATCATTGTCGGAAGCAATACTGCGGCGACCATCGAGCCGAGACTCGCATACCGGGTTGCCGCTACGGTAACGACAAAACCAGACAACGCGATCAAGGCTGGAATTGGGGCCAGGCCAAAGAAAACTCCACCAGCGGTCGCGACTCCTTTCCCCCCGCCCTTACCAAGCAGAAAGATCGGACGCACGTGGCCCACAATTGCCGCGCACCCGAACGCGATCGCCCAAAGCTCAGGACGAGTCCCGTTTACGTGTGGGGGTAACAACAGCGCCGGCAACATTCCCTTGAGCGTGTCACCCAGGTAAACAAGACCGCCGATTTTCGGACCAAGCACGCGGATCGCGTTCGTTGCGCCGAGGTTCCCCGAGCCGTGCTTTCGAAGATCGACTCCTTGCGCTTTTCCAGCCAGATACGCGAAGGGAATCGAGCCCGCGAGATACGAGATCAGCAGCCCGAGAAACGGACTCACGCGGGCGTTGATTTCCGCCGCATCACCACGCGAAGCGGGCTCCCAGTGAATCCCCACGCCTCCCGAAATCCGTTGTGCAGATACCTGATGTAATGCTCCTGCACGAGATCAGGGTTGTTACCAAACACGGCAATCATCGGCGGAGTTGTCTCCACCTGCGTTGCATAGTTGAGCTTGACCTCGCGGCCCGCCGCCTGAGGCGGCTGCCTTCGCGCGACGAGCTCCTCAAGCTTCGTATTCACCTGCGACGTCGAGATGCGCTTCTTTCTTTCCTCATCGACCTTTACGATGGTGTCCAGAATGCGGGTCACGCGCTGGCCAGTGATCGCCGAGGTAAAGATGAATGGAACGAACTTGAAAAATGGCGCTTTTTCTCCCGCCTCCTTTTCAAACTTGTACGCGGAGTTGGTTTCTTTCTCGGCCAGATCCCACTTGTTGACGACCACGATCAACCCCTTCCCTGCTTCCCACGCGAGCGCTGTAATCTTCAGATCCTGATTGTGCAGACCCTCGACGGCGTCGATGACAAGGACGCATATCTCCGCACGCTCGATTG
>JANYKY010000194.1 GCA_025357975.1 Gemmatimonadaceae bacterium | reverse complement strand
CCTGCGGGTCGTCAAGAATTTCGACCAGACGACGGCGCTTCATTGCTGGAAGACTCATGTGACTCAACGCTCCAGCTGAGCGTAACCTCCACGATAGTACAGAAGAGGACGCCCTTCGTGCGCGGATGCCTCCTCCACTTCTCCAATAACGATGTCGTGATCACCAGTAGAGTGCCGTGTGATGACTTTGCACTGCAGGTAACCGAGCGCGTCATTGAGAATTGCTGTGCCGTTGCCAGCTCTGGAAAATCCGATTTCGGCGAATCGGTCAGATTCGGGATCCGCGAACCTTCTGGCGAGTGCTTCCTGCCCCTCGGAGAGAATGTTCACAGTGAAGTTTTCTGCTTTGGACATCGAGTCCTGGACAGAAGCCGCATGATCGACGCAGATGAGAATGAGCGGCGGCTCGAGACTCACCGAGCAAAAAGCACTCACCGTCATTCCACAGTCAGCCCCACCGGCATCGAGGAGTGTGACAATGGTCACGCCTGACGAAAATCGGCCGAGTACTGCGCGGAATGCGTGCTGGTCAATCGTCACGTGCGAGCCACCGGCGCGAGGAAGAGGCTGAGAAGATAGCCTGGCCTCAGCACCTCGCGTGCAGGGACGAAATCGCCGACGACGCCGATGAGCAAGTCCGCCATGTCGGATCGGCGTGAAAGAACCCGCGCCGCGCGATTGATTAGCGCAGGGAAAGCCACCGCTGCACCGATCATCCGCTCGACTTTCCATTTGCCCGAAAATTCCCTTCGACGCGCTTTCTCATACGCTTTGAGCGCGGCATCGGCGGTTCGCACAGTCGGAGCGCGGAGAGACTGCAGCGCGTGCTCAGACAGAATCTCTCCACCGCGAAGTGCTGTGTAGATGCCTTCACCCGTGAATGGATCGAAAAATTCGGCAGCATCGCCTACCAGTGCGGCGCCGGGGGCCCAGGCACGCTTTGCCGACGTTGCGAACGGTCCCGTTGCACGCACTGGTGTTTCGCGCTTCGCAGTTGCAAACATCGCTGCGAGCTTCGGACGCTCAGCCAGCCAGCTCTCCAGAAACTCCGTTCGATCGACGGCGACTTCGGCAGCGCGCGAAACGGGAACGACGACCGCGACGTTGGCGAGACCATTACCGACATCCGCAACTCCGCAGTATCCGCCGCGATCCACGTACATCTCGCCGAAATTCTTCAGTCCTTGAACGTTCGAGTAGTGAGTGACTAGTGCAATGCGGCGCGGCCAGCGCGAGACACGAATAAGGCCGAGCCTTCTTCCAACAACGGATCTCAGGCCGTCGGCACCAATGACGAGATCGGCCGGCCGCTCTCGCGACTTTCCACTTTCGTCGATGGTGATCACGCCATTCACGCGACCAGCATCGTCGCGAAGGAGGTCTGTGACACGCGCGCCTTCCTCGATCTCAGCGCCTGCCGTGCGGGCCCGATCGAGAAGAATCGAATCAAGAATCGTCCGTCTTACCGCGAGACCTCGATCTCGGTGACCACGGTACCCATGATCCGCGGCGAATTCACCGTGAATTGTGGATCCATTCGGCGCGTGTACCCTCATGCCAGTCAGTTGCGCGGCGCCCGCATCCTCGACTTCTGTCAACGCGCCCATTGCCTCGAGAATGCGCGAGGCCTGTGGACTCATGTACTCCGAACAGGTTTTGTCTCGAGGAAAATGCGCGCGGTCGAGCACCACAACTTCGACACCGGCACGGGCGAGGAAATAGGCGGTCGATGATCCGGCGGGGCCGCCGCCGACAATGATTACTCGTTTCTCAGGCATGGCTCAGCTGCCGACGCGGCCGCGACGCCGCGCGCGAGATACGCTGGAACAGTCCCATGTATTGCCAGTGCGGTCGCGGGAGTTGCAGGATCGCGGCGGCACGCGTGAGATATGGGAGAATCAATGATCGTGAATCTGCGGAAAACATGAACCGCGGGTGATCTGCGGCAAACGTTCTCAATCGTTCGACGGCAGAATCAAATTGAAGATGTGGGCTGAAGTAAAACGTCGGATCGAGCAGCGTGGAGTCTTCCGGGACGACGTCTTCAGCAATCGCGATTTTGTGGAGCGTGGTGCCTGGATAGATGCGCAGCCCCACAGTCAGGTAAACAGCGTCCCCCCGTCCAAGACGCCATGACGCGAACGCCAAAGTTTCCTCGAGAGTCTGATCCGTTTCGCCAGGGCCACCAACCAGAAAAATCCACAGCGTGCGTATCCCAGCCTTTTCGACGCGCTCCGCGACCTCACGGACTTTGCTCGCGGTAAATCCTTTCTCCAGGCGCTCGAGGACGGCATCGCTCGCGCTCTCCGCGCTGATACCGAGCGTTCGAAATCCCGCCGTGCGCATAGCTGAGAGCAGCTCGGTGGGTGCCGTTGCGGGCGTAAAGTTAGTGGTGTCGAGATGCACCCGCATCTTCCGTCGAGTGATGGCCTCGCAAACCTGAAGCGCGTGACCCGGCGGCGAATTGAATGTCGAGTCTACGAAATCAAAGTTTCGAACTCCAGCCTTCAGATAAAGCTCTTCGATCTCGTCGGCGACGCGCTCGGGCTCACGCGTTCGGTAACCCCAGCCTTCGACGTTGCGATACGTGCAATACACGCACTTGTATACGCATCCGCGTTTGGTCTGGATTGGAATAGTCGCGCCATGCCGCTCGTAGCGACGGAGATCGATCCACCGGTGCAGAGACGGGAATGGCAGTGAATCGAGATCGGCGTCTTCACCGGGCGGAGTGAAGTGAACCGTGCCGTCGATAGATCTGACGAGGCCCGGGATGCGTCCGACTTCTTCTCCACGCGAAAGTGCGTTCACCAGCGCAACGCTCGCACGCTCGCCGTCGCCGGCGACGGCGTAATCAACTCCGAAATCGCGAAACAGCGCTTCAGGCGCAACGCCAAATGCGGCGCCTCCCGCGATAATCTTTGCAGTGGGGGCCGCTGCGCGCAAAGCCGCGAAAATCGCTCGTCCTTCGGGAGTATAATGGCGGAGCGCAATCGCGTCACTGTTGTCTATGTTGCGAATCGATACACCGATGATCGAAGGATTCATTTCGCGCGCTGCATTCGCCGCTGCACGCTCGGGTTTTCGCTCGAAACAGAGATCGACGAATCGAACCTCGTGTCCGGCTTCGGCAAGCGCCGATGCAATGCACGCAAGGCCGTTGGGCACAACCGGATACGGCTGCCGCTCCCGGTTCGCACTGATGAGCAGCACCCGGCTGCCTGTTCCGCTCACGCTCATTTTATCCGGCACAGTTCATTGATTGCTCAGCAAGTACAGAAAGACTCCCAGCAAGGCTCCTGCTGCCGAGCTGAGCATGTTGACGACGTCGTTAGTAATCCATGGGAATCCACCTGCAGGCTGCGTAGTCGTACCGCAAACGTGGATCGTCCGTTCCGTGGTCATAGTGCACTGATCGCACCAGCGCTTGACCTGCAAGGTGCCGCCGAGCAGTGAATCCACGAGACAAGCGGTGAATCCACCAATTATCGCGGTGACGGCGGCTGCTTTGCTCCATCCGACGAGAATCGTAATGAACGCGATCACTACTGCCCCTGCAACACCGCCAGCCGTACCAAGCCACGTGACGCCTCCCGATTGTCCGGGTGAAACGCTTCGGCCGGTGATTATTGAGCGCGGCATAACGCTCGATAGTGTTCCGATCTCGGTTGACCATGTGTCCGCGGATGACGCTGCGATGGCGCCGGCTCCGATGCACAGCCATGCAGCCGATGGATGGATTATGCTGGCGGCGGCTACCGTGCCGAAAATCCCGCCATTTGCAATTACCTGAAGTGCATCGCGTTCACCGCCTTTCTCGACGACATTCGAGATTCGGCTTTCTTTTCTCTCGCGCCTGAAGCGCGAAACCAGTGTCGCGGTGATGAAGAATCCGACGAGGACACCAGCCCAGCTCAGGCCGGCCGCGGAGCATACAATTCCAAGTACCAGCGCGGCGATCCCGCCGCTTGGCGACAGCGACTCGCTCCTGCGTGCGACCAGGACAACTGTCGCGGCAACAAGGAACCCCAATAGCGACCTTGCCAGCAGGGAAGGTGAAAAGATCTCGATCAGTCGCTCATCCGCCCGAAGATTGCAATAACTTTACTCCCCGCCGGACCCGCCGGCTTCATTGGACACACAAGCTCACATGGCCTCGACAGTTCACGCGCGAATACCACTCAGTCTTCTCGAAGCGATTCGTCGTATCGATACGCCAGAGGATCAGGTCGACGCGGAATATGTTCAGGAGCTTCGAAACAAGCGACTTGGCCTGAGCGACACCGTCTACACGCAGATCAGGCGTTATTCGGAGGCCACCAAGCGGGGCCAGAAGATTCCATTTGCCGAGGCGTCAGGTCTTGGCACGTTGATTGGGCGGCGGCCGGATTCCGATGAGCTGTTCTCGACGGCCGGGAAAATTCTCGCCAGGGACATCTATGATTCCATCGCGACGCCGAAGAGGCGGATGATGGGCTTCATGCCCGGGTTTATCGCGCGTCCAATGGCCCTGAAGGAGCTGCAGTCCATCGCGGTGAATTTTTTCGGAGGAACTCTTGTCCACTCTGGATCGTTTCTGCAATTGCAGATTCCGGAATCGGTCACGGTGAATGGAGCGCCGAAGTCAGCGGGCTGCGCTTTTTACGAGTCCGCGTTTCGGGAGCTCCTGCAGCTCCTCGTGAAAGGTGGCGAACAGGTTGACCACGTTAGTTGCGTCCAGCGCAACGAAGGAGTTTGCGAATGGCGTGCGGAATGGCGAACGAGTCACTGATCGTGCAACGCGAATGCTGAACGCGGAAAAACTGGTCCCGCTGCAGGCGGCGCTGGTGGCGGCTGGCATCGACGGTTGGCTGATTTTCGATTTCCACGGTCTCAATCCAATCGCCACCGGATTGCTCGAGCTGCCAGGGATGACGACGCGTCGCATTTTTGTCTTCATCCCCCAATCCGGCAACCCGGTTGCATTGACGCATGCGATCGAGCAGGGCCCGTGGCGTGACTGGCCGCGTGAATGGGGAAAAATTCAGTACAGCAGCTGGCGCGAGCTGGAGAGTCAGCTCGCCATGCTCGTCAACGGGAAAACCGTTGCGATGGAATATTCGCCGGGCGATGCAGTTCCGTATCTCGACCGTGTTCCCGGCGGCGTTCTCGAAATGGTGCGCGCAGCCGGGGCAAATGTTGTCTCGAGCGCGGATCTGGTCACGCGTTTTTACGCTGTGTGGTCGGCGGAGAATCTCGCGTCGCATGGACGGGCCGCTGAGATCGTGGCGAAAGTTGCGCACAATGCGATGCAGCGCGCCGGCGACGCTGCAAAGTCTGGCTCCCCGATCAGTGAATACGCGTTGCAGCAGTGGATTCTCTCGGAATTCGCGGCCAGCAAACTGTCCACGAATCACGGGCCAATTGTTGCAATCGGGCCGAATGCGGCGAACCCGCATTACGAGCCGACGGCGGAGAACACGGCCGTCATCAACAAGGGTGACATTCTCCTCATCGATCTCTGGGCACGCGAGCAGAATGGCGTATTTGCCGATCAGACGTGGATGGGCTCACTTGGCGCGCCGGGCGAAAAAGAGCTCAGGATCTGGGAAGCGGTTCGTGACGCGCGCGATGCGGCGATTGCGTTATTGCGTGAGCGAATCGAATCGGGTACGCCGTTGAGCGGCGGCGAGGTGGACGACGCGTCGCGCGCGGTAATTACGTCGCGCGGGTTCGGACCACAATTCCTTCATCGCACTGGACACTCGATCGATCCCAGAGATCTTCATGGGTCGGGCCCGCACATCGACAATCTGGAAACGAGAGAAGAACGGCTGCTCGTGCCGGGCGTGGGTTTCTCGATCGAGCCCGGAATTTATCTCGCCAGCGATGTCGGGATGCGGAGCGAAGTAAACGGGTACATCGGGGAGACCGAGGTTGTGATCACGCCGGTGGAATACCAGCGCGATCTCATAATTGTCGCCTGAACTGTAGACCTCAAACTCAAATAGTCTACCGTTCTTGCGTCGTGAGTCCACCGTTTTTTGTTGGGCGAGGTCAGCGACTAAGGGCGGCCGGTAGCCTCGTCCAGATATCGGGATCAGCTCCGTCCACTCCCAACAATGCAAAACGCTTCACGCCTGCGCGCCGCGCAACTGCAACCAGCCCCTCCAGTGTGTGTGCATCCGCAATCCAGATCGTCCACCCATCGCGCGCGGACGACGCAGTCAATGATCCACTGGACGGATCTCTTCGAAAAACTCCGGCCTGACGCTGCACCAGCGACTGCGCCTCTTTATACGTAATTCGCCGCACCGCTCCGGTCGCATCCCACAGATAGCCGAACAACGGAAGCCCGGCCACAATCCTGTTAACGCCAATCGCGTACGCACGAATTCCAATCTCTCGCGTGATCCATTCCGGGGATGCGAGCGGGCCTGGTGAAGTACCTGAACGATGCTCACCAGCGAGCCGCACTACTATGAGATCCGCGGTGCGCGCGAGTATCTCGGTCGGATACCCAACGGTGTCACCCGGCGGCACAACGATTCCGATCGGCGCAAGATTCCGTGCCCGGGCGGAATCGGCGATTGTGCGCAATAGCGCTGTCGTTCGGATCAGCTCACCCGGCGTCGTTCCCTGAAAATCGATAAACAATCCGTTGCTCGATGCAGCAGCCAGGCGGGAAAGCGCTCCGGCGAATTGGGTGCCGGCTACCGAATCTTCGGTCAACGCGCGAATCGACTCCGGATGGTATCTCGATCCCTGGTACGTTGTCACGAGCGCAATCCGCGACGCCCCCGGCGGAGCATCTTCCGCAACCGCACCTTGAAGCGGTACGAAGCTGGAGCTGTCCACAAAAATCAGCGGGCCGACGAACGCTTCGATCGCCTTGGGAAGCGGAGCAGAACGCGTAACGTCTTCATCCGAATTGTGTAACAGCCACACCGTCGCCGGCGGCGGCGAGCCACCTGGAAGCCGCCCGCACGCTGCGCTCGCACAAAGAGAAGGCACGATAGCAATCGTCGTCAACGCACGGAAGAAATTCATGAGTGCTGAAGTTAAGCCGAGATTTCGGCGGGCGTCATCTGGCAATCGGCTCGCCCGGTACGCAAACTGTACCACATGCGAACAAAAAATCTTGCGGCCTTGCTTGGGTCAGTCGCTCTAACCGCGTTTTCCGTTACTGGTACAGCCCAATCGATTGCGAGTAAATCGATCGATCCTTCCCATTCGCCACGACACAGCGGCGTTGCAGGACCGGCCGACCTCATCGTTATCAATGGACGAGTCTACACGGTTGACGACTCGCGTCCGTTGGTCTCCGCCTTCGCCGTAAAAAACGGGCGTATCCTGTTCGCCGGATCCGACATCGAAGTGCGCTCCCTGGCGGGCCCTCGCACAAGAGTGGTTAACGCCGTGGGAGCGACTGTCATTCCAGGCATGGTCGACGCCCACGCGCATCTAGCCGGACTCGGGAACTCGCTGGCGAATGCGAATCTTGCGGGCTCGCGGACTTACGATGAGGCAATCGCTCGCGTCGTTACTCACAGCCGCAACGCAGACGCAAAGGCAGGTGAGTGGATAATCGGCAGAGGATGGGATCAAGACCTGTGGCCTGACAAACAGTTTCCTACCCACGAAGCGCTGACGAGGGCATTTCCGAACAATCCGGTTGTGCTGGAAAGGATCGATGGCCATGCGATTCTCGCCAACGCGATGGCGATGCGCGCGGCGAAAATTACTTCCGCGACGCCCGACCCCACCGGAGGCCGATTATTTCGGCTTGCTGACAAGTCGCCGAGCGGGGTTTTTGTTGACAACGCGATGGGGCTCATCGAGAGGGTCGAGCCAGCGGGAACCCTGCAACAAACCACCCGTGAGATTCTTGCCGCAGTCAAAGAGGCGAACAAGTGGGGTTTGATCGGAGTTCATGACCCGGGAGAGCCGCGTCGAATCATCGACATCTTCGAGTCACTGGCAAAAGAGGGCAAGTTCAATCTTCGCAACTATGTGCTCGTCTCCGGTGACAGCGCTGACGTCAGCTATTATATGAAGCTCGGCCCGCGGAGCGATCTCTACGATGGTCATATCTGGGTTCGCAGCATAAAACTTTACGCCGATGGCGCACTGGGTTCTCGCGGTGCCGCGTTGCTTGCACCGTACTCTGACGACGCGTCGAACGCTGGCCTGCTGGTCACTCCGCCGGCAGAGCTCGAGCGAATTGCAGAGCTCGCGCTCAGGACCGGATTTCAGGTTGGTGTTCATGCGATCGGCGACAGGGGCAATCGCATCGTTCTCGATGCTTATGAACAGGCGCTGAGGGCGGTACCGACCGCGGATCATCGTTTTCGAATCGAGCACGCGCAGGTGATTTCGCCACAAGACATGCCCCGCTTTGCCCAGCTGGGCGTCATTCCGTCGATGCAGACGAGCCACCAGACGAGCGACATGCGTTGGGCCGAAACTCGACTTGGTCAGGAGCGAATCAAAGGCGCGTACGCGTGGCGCTCCCTCCTGAACAGCGGTGTGATCATTCCCAACGGAACTGACTTTCCCGTGGAGGAAGTGAATCCGCTCATCTCCTTCCATTCGGCCGTCACGCGGCAGGACTCGACCGGTTGGCCGCAAGGAGGATGGCATGCGGATCAGGTGATGACGAGGTCAGAGGCGCTCAAGGCAATGACGATCTGGCCGGCCTACGCGGGATTTCAGGAGAAACTCATGGGGTCGATTACGCCAGGCAAATACGCTGACTTCGTCGTGCTCGACCATGACATCATGACCGTGCCGGCAAGCGAGATTCTTTCCACGAGGGTCGAATCAACATGGATCGGCGGTGCGAAGGTCTACGACAGAGCGGCGTTGCACGGCAGGACCAACTGAAGACTTATTGATCGCTGTGGCATTGTGGCACGTCCGTTGCCCGATCACGTGCATCGATGCAAGCCGATAATAGAATGATTCAGCGCCTGTCCGTCGCGCTTCTGCTGTCCGTATCAGCTCTCAGTGGTTGTTCTGGCGAAAAAAAGGCATCCGCGGCTCAACCGTCCGCGGTGAACCAGGGAAACTTCGCCCCACGCCAATCAGTGGTTGCGACTCCGGCAACTGCGTACCGGCCGATTGACGTGACGGGCGGCGCCACCCTTACCGGAACAGTCGATTACGATGGTGTCGTCCCGCGCGACTCGGTATTCACCGTGCCGCCAGACCAGGTAGGGTGCGGCCAGACAATCACGGATCACGCTGTGGATATGTCGGGAACGCGAGTCGGAGGTGCTGTCGTGTGGATCACCGACATCCGCACCGGCAAGCCGCTCCCAATTCCACGGCGGTTCGAGCTCGTCAATTCGGACTGCATCCTGAGCCCGCGAATACAGGCCGTCTTTGCTCCGGGTACGCTCAACATGTCGAGCGAAGACGTTGCGATGCATCGCAACCGAATCGTGAATGTCGGAACTGGTGAGATGCTCGGAATTGCGCCGTTCAACGACAACGGTGAGGTGGTGCCGTTCGATCATCTGCTTGATAAGCCGGCACAGCTCGAGGTCAACTGCGAGATCCACCCGTGGACGAAGGCTTACATCCTTGTGTTCGATCATCCGTACTTCGCGACAACTGCGGCCGGCGGGACGTTCAGTATTGACGATGTTCCGCCGGGCACTTACCACGTCCGCGCGTGGCACCCCGTGCTTGGCTTAAGCGATCAGACTGTAACGATCAGCGGCGGGCAATCGGCAACGCTTGCGCTGAAACTTTCAGGCAAACAGCTGCCGGCTGCTGAAACGCCCGCAGGTGCACCGACCGATACCGGCGCCCGCAAATAACCACAATTTTGCCCGGCCCCGCTCGGCGTTCAGCTCAATTTTCTATCTGCCGCCATCGCGATAAAAAGTAGAGCCAGGTACAGGAGGGAATATTTGTAGACCCACCATGCAGGCGCTGTCCATTCCCGCGCGGCTCGCATCTTCAACACGCCACCTAAAAGGGTGAGCCCCAACGCGAGCGCGGACACGAGATAAATCCAGCCGAACGCGCCGAACGTGACAGGAAGAATCGTTATCGGAATCAGGATAAGCGTGTACCAAACCATCTGATTCATGGTCTCCCGCTCACCCCATACGAGCGGCGCCATCGGAACACCGGCCTTCGTGTAATCACGCTGTTTCAACAAGGCCAGCGCCCAGAAATGCGGCGGTGTCCAGTAGAACACAATCAGGAACAGATAAATCGCGGAAAGATCGATGTGGCCAGTCATCGCCGCCCACCCCACAAGCGGAGGAAACGCGCCGGCCGCGCCGCCAATCACGATATTCTGCGGCGTAGTGCGCTTCAGCCAACGTGTGTAGACGAAGACGTAGAAATAAAATCCAGCAAGTGCAAGCGCAGCCGACAGCACGTTGACGAAATACGCGAACAGGAAAGTCGCCGCGGTTGCGAGCGCAACGCCGAACGCCAGGACAGAGATCCCGCTCATGCGGCCGCTCGGAATCGGACGCAACCGTGTACGCGCCATACGGTCGTCG
>JANYKY010000186.1 GCA_025357975.1 Gemmatimonadaceae bacterium | reverse complement strand
GACACGGTTGACTGTCGGACTCACGGGTGAAGCGAAGGAATTTCTATCATTGAGCGTTCAGTCATCAGTGGCGAGTTTTGTATCTACAGTATTTCGGTCGTGGAGTTTAGAGTAGGAATGTACAGGTGTGTCACTTGCGACAATCAGCGCAGTCCGATCTTCCACTTCGTCCAGATGATGACCGCCTTGCACGGAACTCCCCTATCGCTGACCGCCTGAAATTCGCCCGGCACAGAATACGGCGAGTACACCTCGACTGCTCCGATTTCGGACCCGCCGAGATATTCCTGGGGATCGATTCCCGGCGCCACTCGAAACCCGTCCACGAAGTACTTCACGCACGCGTCATCGACTCCCACGCCGTTGCCGCGTTTCAGAAGGGGGACAGCCCGGAGCACCGACTCCAGTCGATAAGGGTCACTGAATCGCAACTGCTCCGGACCCAGAAACGTGCCGTTCGCGGTCTTTTTCCGTCGGGAAAATCCAATCTGCTCCAGAGCGGCGACACGGTTCGCCTTTACAATGAGATCCTTCAACAGCGTGACCGAGCGTCCGAGCAGAATCACGATCTTCGTCGCGTCATTGCGGCGTAATTCCACGGTTCGGCGAACTGGCTCATAACCGATCTTTCGAATAGTGACTGAGCGCGTACCAGGTCGTACGCCGCCGAGTGAAAACGCGCCATCTTCTCGCGTCGTTGCCTTCACACCGTCCGATTCCACGGAAACCTCAGCCCCCGAGGCCGGTTTTCCACTGCCGTCAACGACGCGACCATAGACAGACATCGTCGTCATCGCCGCCGCGGGCAATCCCGCGACGCCCGGACTCGTTACGCGTTGGGGCGGAAGTCGGAATGAGAGAATTCCAATGAGCGATGTAAGGTCTGCCTTGAGCACTGCAGTAGTGTCGCTTCCCCGGGAGGCACTCACTGACGCAACGAGATCATCCGGCAGGCCGCATGCCCTGAACCGGCCGAGCTTCGACACCGTAGCCTCGCGATGTTGCGGAGTGACCTTGATTGATTTCTTCCCAATGTCGTAATCGGCCCATGCGATCGTAACGACTGCTCCTGCCGCAGGCTCGCCCGTATCTCCGTCGGTAACAGTACCGACGACGAATGCCGGCCCTTTCGCGACATCAGCCTCGGAACACGTCGACCTGACCAGCGTAGCCGCCGATGGAACGCCCACCATTACGAATGACGAGTCGCCAGGACTAAAAATCTTCGCGGTCGTTGTGATGACAATTGCGAGTGAATCGATAAGAGGATGATGGATCTCGATGACGTGAGGTCCTGCTGGAATGCCCTCGATTCGGAATTGTCCGCCGGCGTCCGTCTTCGCAGACAAACCGGTTCCCCACACGACAATCGATGCACCGGCCAGAAAGCCGCCATCGATGCTGTCGATTGCGACCCCAGTCAGAACGGACGGGGGCTCTTTTCTGTTCAGTGCTTGAGCAAAGCTCGTGCGGGAGACGACAACAGCGATTGCCAGCGCACCAGAAAGCTTGCGCAGATTCGTGATGAGCGACTCGAGGCGAGTCACACTATCACGCGGGCGGCTACTGACCGGACAACGGTGTCGCGCCAGCCGTGATAGGCATCGAACGCCGGAACAGAAGGGCAATCGCATCTTCGGAAAGTGCTTTCATCACCGTCCCCTGCGCCACCCGCGAAGTGACGCTTCGCGCTTCCGGTCCACGCCACTGATACCAGGAATACCGATCCATACCCGCAGTTTTTCCACCAGGATGATGAAACACGACCATCGCGTTGCTGGCGGTCGGCATCTTTACCTCGACGCCCCAGTGAGTGCCTTCCGGGCCAGTGAACAATCGCATCGAATCTTTCGCCATTCAGGTTTCCTGGTATGAGGGCAGCGGCTGCCGCCCGGCAAATCCCGCGTCGTCATCGTGCCAGTACTGCACATTTTCTTCACCCAGCTGCCAGCAAAGCAATACGGGCCGGCCATTCAGCTCACCCGGGAAATCTACGAGCCCGCTATCGAGACCTTTCACCTGGACCCCGAGCTCACCGATCTCTTTCATGTATCCCTCTATATCTCGCGCGAGCTGCTGCGCTTCGCGCTCGAATCTATCTGCGTCTTCATTCGGTTGATCGACGGTTCGTAACAGGGCAGCAGTTTCGAACTCTCGCACCTTCTCCTGCCAACGCCAGTAGTCTTTGACGATGTCACTCACTATCCGCCGAACAAGCGGCAGCGTCCTGTTGGCCTGGTCTACGGTGAAACTTGCGCGCATGTGTGTACTCTGCGCAGGCGTCGTGCCGTGATCAAGCTTCCGCGAGCGCCGTCTCGGCCGTTCGCTCTTCGAGGCGCCGTCGGCGGCGGGCCTTTGCAGCTTCGTAGCGACGGATCTCGTCCGCCGATTCCGCAATGAGACGCGGAACCTCCATCGGGCGCCCATTTCTGTCGATTGCGACGAACGTCAGGTAGCACGAGTTAGTGTGACGGCGAACGCCGGTCTGCATGTTTTCAGACTCGACCCTGACCCCCACTTCCATCGATGTGCGACCGACGTAATTAACGCTGCACTTCATTATTACGAGATCGCCGACGTGGATCGGCTCGCGAAAATCCACCCGGTCCACCGAGACGGTAACGCAATTCATGCGTGAATGCCGGATGGCGCAAACCGCCGAAGCAGTATCCATCATGGACAGGATCACGCCACCAAACACGTGATCCAGGTTGTTCGAGTGCTGCGGCATCATGAGCTGCGAAGTCTCATGCTGCGTTTCGCGCACCGTACGCGCTTCTGTCATTGAGAAATCGAGTGCACGCGAGAGACGCCGCCGCGGCCGTGGGCAGCGACAAGGCGTCCCGCAATTCGCGCCAAATTTCTTTTTTTCGTGCGCGAAACGAACTGTGCGTCCTCGTCGTGTTCGCGGGCATCGTCGAAAGCATGGCTCAGGGCTGCGCGGAGCGGCGGATCTACGCGAGGCTGATCGAGCCAGAAAATTCTCGGCAAGCGGGAGTCTACATAACCGACCGGCCACTCGTGTCCCCGAAGATCCCTGAGTGCAACGACCGTCTCTGCGCGCGCGGTATCGTAACGCGCGACTACATCGTAGCCCGCGTGCCGCCACCTGATTGCGCTTCCAACTCGCACCGCTCCTGCGCCCATCGCGGAAGTGTCGCGAACGAGCGAGTTGATTGGAACGGCTTGGCCTGACCGGATGTCGATCGCGCCGCGCGAAGAATCGGACTGCTGAAAGTCCGTTTTCTCCAGCGTGATATGGCGGTCGTAGATAACGTACGGGCCCGCGACGCCGAGTATGTCCGATTCGCCAGTGGCGGAGATCGACACGTCGTCGTTGGTGTCTTCATCGGGGGCGAGGAGTCGTGCGCGCGGGTTGGCAGCGAGGTACATCCTTTCCCACGCGGCGACTTTGTTGTCCTCGAAAAGAAGTTTCTTCGCCCCGGTTAGAAGGTCGCGGCTGTAGATCGGCTCGCGGGTGAACACTGCGTCGTCGTACGAGCGCGTCACCTCTTCGACATACACTTCGTAGAAGCGACTGTCTGCGTTAGTGAGGATGAGCGGCGACGTGCGCGAGCTTATTCCCTCGGGACCGCTGCGTACCCAGTACGTCGAGCTCCCGTCCGCAACCAGAAATTCAGCCGCAGGCGGTTTCGGCGCTGGAAGTGAGCATCCGGCGACAGACGCAAGAACGAGGAGGCAGGGGTATCGCATTGCTGGCAAATATAGTGCATCATGCGCGGCTCTACCCTTCCCAATTTCCCCACGTCTCGATGCGCGTACGATTGCTTCTTCTCGTTGTTCTGGCCGCCTGCACCACCACTCATGACGCAGCGGCCGGAAAGACGACGCCGGCCGCCGATTCCGCATCGAGATCCGCGAGTACTGCGCACGCCACCGCTCCTCCAGCGCCGGCCGACACCACCGCTGCGAGTCCGGCGACTCAGGCACTCTCGCCCGCGGGAGGTCCTGCTATACCGGCATCCGTTCAGAAACTGAGAACCGACCCGGCAGCACCGATACGCGCGCTTTATGTCAACCGGTTTGCGGCGCAGAGCACAAAGAAAATGCAGAAGCTGCTCGCAATCGCTGATTCGACCGAGATCAACGCACTGGTTATCGACGTGAAGGATGAGTTCGGATTGAACTTTACTTCAACCGATCCAATGCTGTTGAAGAATGCTGGGACGCAGACCAAAGTGAAGAACATGCGCGCGCTTCTCGACACAATCAACGCACATGGAATTCTTCCAATCGCGCGGATTGTAGTCTTCAAGGATTCAGTCACAGCGCGCATGAATCCCGAGCATACCATCCGCAAGGCCGACGGCTCGCCGTGGCGAGACAAGAAAGGCCTCACGTGGGTCAACCCGTACGCAAATGCGATCTGGGAATACAACTTCAGGGTCGCCGAAGAAGCGATTCGAATGGGATTCGGCGAGATTCAGTTCGACTACATTCGCTTTCCGGAGCCGTACAAGAGTCTTCCGGCGCAGGTCTTTCCTGAGTCAAGCGGTCGCGGAAAAACCGACGCACTCGCCGAGTTCCTGAAACAGGCCCGCGCGAGAAATGCCAAGCTCGGCGTGCGGACGACAGCCGATATTTTCGGACTCGTCTCTACCGTGGGCGGCGCGCTCGAAGTTGGTCAAAAGTGGGAGCCCATGGTCCAGAACGTGGATGTCGTTCTCCCTATGGTATACCCGTCACACTATCCGCACGGCTCGTTTGGAATCCCTTCACCGAACGCGGCGCCTTATGAAGTGATCCACACGGCGATTTCACGTGGACGCGTGAGAACCGAAGCTATTGGCCTGAAGGGACAGCGCGTTCGGCCGTGGCTCCAGGCATTCACCCTGGGCTCCCCAAAATACGGCGCTGCCGAGCTCGAGCAGGAGAAAAAAGCTGTGTACGACTCCGGCTATGAGAGCTGGGTTCTGTGGAACCCAGGTTCACAATACGATCCATTTGTGCCAGCGCTCGAGAAGACCCTCGTACCGCGGGCGAAAAACCCGCCTGTGCCGCCGAAGATTACGAAATTCGAGTGAGGGGCCGTTAGCGCCGCGCTTTAGGAGCCGGCGCAATTGTCTTTTTGTGATGTTCGGAGCCAGCCGGTGCCGGAGCAGCTGCTGGCTCCGCGGCATTCGCCGGCACAGGCGGTATCGCGGGTATCTCTGGAATCTCAGGCATCGTCGGAATAGCAGGAACAGCCGGCCCGACAGGATGCCCGTTGATCCTGACGTTCATGCCGCGATCATGCATTCGGCCCACGACGCTTTCGATGACAGTTTCCCGCACGAGTGGAACAAGCATCGGCAGTATCACAGTTATCGCAAATACGACTACAAGGGTCGCGAACGCCCATCCGAATAATACGCGACGAGAAAACAGCGGCTCTCGCGGAGAGAGTAGCGCGGGCTCCTGGGGCACGGGATACCGGTCAGTTGCATACGGATCTGTCAGCCAGGACGGTTGAACCGGGTCTGCCGCTCTGGTCGGATTCGCATCTCGACGTTGCCGGTTTTCAAACGAATCGTTGGGGTCGCTCATCTTCGTTTCCTCAAGGCTTTCCCGCGTAAGTGAAACTACGCTATTATTGCCGAATGGCGACAACCACGGCAACGATCAACGGGATGAGCTGCGCCCACTGCACGAGGGCGGTATTTACCGCACTTGGCGGAGTTGACGGCGTTTCCCGTGCGGACGTTTCCATCGGAAAGGCAATCATCGAGCACGACGGAAGTGTCAGCCATGACGCTATCCGTGAGGCCATCTCTATCGCCGGTTACGAGGTTGCGGACTTCCGCGACGATCGGCGCACGCTTCCGGTGGTGTGATGAAAGAGCAGCGGCACACTCCCCTGCATGCGCCTTCTGGCGATGATGAAAAAAGGGGAGTGGCCGCACTGCTTGCACCTGACATTCTCGATCTTCTCGACGAAGAACCGGGTAGTGTCGCGGCAGAAACCGAAGAGATACATCCGGCAGATCTTGCAGACATCGCCGAGGCGATACCGAGGGATCGTGTAGCGGAGTTGCTTAGCGCGCTGAGCCCCCACCGCGCCGCCGACGTTCTCGAATACCTGAACGAAGATCTGAGAAGCGAAGTGCTCGAGGCAATGAGTACACGCCAGGCGGCCGAGCTCGTTTCGCAGATGACGCCGGACGATCGTGCTGACGTTCTCGAGGATCTCGAAGAAGAGACAGCAGATGAAATCCTCTCCGAGATTCCCGAGCAGGAACGCGAAGAGACAGAGCGCCTTCTCGCTTATGAGCCAGACACAGCGGGGGGCCTGATGACGACCGAATTCGTGTCGGTGCCCGAGGATACGCGGGTCGAGGAGGCGCTTGCAGGAGTTCGTCGCATCGCACGCGGAGGGCGGCGCGAGGCGATGCACGCCATCTACGCAACTGACCGCAACGGTATCGTGAAAGGAGTCATGTCTCTGCACGAGCTGCTCGCTGCTCCAGAAGGAGCGATGGTGAAGGACGTCGCGTGGGAAGAGGTCGTCACTGTTCTCCCAACGATGGATCGCGAGGAAGTCGCTCGGCTGACTTCGAATTACGATCTCGTCGTTCTTCCCGTTGTCGATGAGAATCGCCGAATACTGGGCGTAGTCACCGTGGATGACGTGATTGACGCACTCGAGGAAGAGCACACCGAAGACGTTCAGCGATTTGGTGGAATGGAAGCGCTCGACGAGCCTTACATGCAGATCTCATTCTGGAGGATGATCAAGAAACGAGGAGGCTGGTTGTCGGCGTTGTTTCTTGGCGAGATGCTGACAGCGACAGCGATGCAGCACTTCGAGGTAGAGCTTCAGAAAGCGATCGTGCTGATGCTGTTCGTTCCGTTGATCATGAGCTCAGGAGGCAACTCGGGCTCACAGGCGACTTCACTCATCATCCGCGCCCTGGCGCTCGGTGAGGTGCGACTGAAAGACTGGTGGAGAATCGCCGCTCGCGAAATTCCGGCGGGCGTCGTGCTCGGAGCGATTCTTGGATTGATCGCGTTTTTCAGAATCGAGATGTGGCAGCGGATGGCGATTTTCAACTACGGTCCGCATCACCTCATTCTCGCTTTCACCGTTGGGCTGGCGCTCGTCGGCATTGTGACCTTCGGATCTTTGACGGGATCGATGCTGCCGTTCCTGCTGCGCCGCCTCGGGTTCGATCCGGCGAGTGCATCGGCGCCGTTTGTCGCGACGCTGGTGGATGTCACAGGCCTGAGCATCTACTTCTATGTGGCGCTGTTCGTATTAAAGGGAACCTTGCTTTGACCGGTCCGTACTTACGCCAAAAGGGATCCACGACTGCGCGCTGCCTCGAGGATCATCCAGCTGTGTCGGAGGCTGGTAACTCCTGAGCCGAAGCGTGAGCGGCAGACTCCTGATGAACACGAGCATCGTGAGATCGTCGAGCGGTTTAGTGCTCGGTGTCCAGTCTTTCCGGCCATCGCTTCGCACCCATTCTTGATGCTCTGGAGAGATTTCATAGCGGACGTTCTTGTGGTATCTGAATTCGTGCTGAGTCTGGATGAAACGCCGGGAGAAGACATCGCGTGAGGTTCGCCACGACGTTGCATCGCCCCAGGATCCGAACCGGTCTTCTACTTTTGCGGGCCCGAATCCACCGTTAATTGTGAGGATCGCGTGGAAGGTGGGAAAGCCTGCTACCGTATCGTATGCTCTAACGGTCCACGCGCCTGTGCCGACATGAACGAAGCCTAATTTCACGTCGAAGTCGGCATCCTCCACAATGCGCTTTCCACTCTGTTGTGCCGGCAAGGCGGAGAACAGAGCTGAAAGACCGAGAGCAGTAACGGCAATTGTAAGTGGTGTCCTCATTCTGTCCTTACGCGCTTCATCCAGAGAGCGTTACGACGTTCGAAGGAGAACACCGGATTGGAGGGACACCCTACGAATGATTGGCTCGAACGCGAGCTGACGCTATAAACGCCTGAGGTCGTCTCTCTTGCTGCGCGGCGTTCTGAGCAAGAGCTATTGGCTCAGAGCCAGTAGCTCGATCTAAGGCTGATTTGTTTAAACGAGTGCGGCAAGCTCCTCGGTTCGCGACACTTCAGCTCGAGCAGTGTCAGCGACCGGCGCGTCAATTCCCATCTCGCTATTCTCAGCAGCAATGCCATGCTCCAGCCACGAATGCTCGCCCTTCAGCACCGACATTGCGAGCTCATAGAGATTCTCGTCGTTCGGCCCGAAGAGATTTCGGAAATGGTCATCGATTCGCAGCCTCGCCTCTCGACAAAACGTATCGGCCAGAGCGATCGCTTCCTTCTGCCCCGTCGCCGCCAGCATCTGAGCGCGAACGCACGACGCCGACATCGCGAACAGCTCGGCACCGATGTCAACGGCGCGGAAGAGCACAGCTTGTTTGCGCTCGAGTTTTGGTCCGTAGCGCACCATCGCATGAAATATCGACCGTCCCAGGTGCCTTGTCGTGCGCTCGATGTAACGCATGTGAGTTGCCAGCTTGCCGAATTCACCGAACGTCTTGAGCCTGCCTGTGCTGATGAATCGTGTCGGGTACCATGTCAGATAGAACGGCGTGGACTTCGCCATGGCCGCGAGGCGTTCTCTCATCGTCGAGTCCGGTTTGACGATGTTGAACGCGAGCTTGAAATGGTGATCGACAGCTTCCCGCGCAATGAAGAGACGCATGATCTCCGACGAGCCCTCGAAGATCAGGTTGATACGATAGTCCCGCATTGCGCGCTCGACGGCAATCGGCGCTTCGCCGCGACTCGCGAGCGATATGGCTGTCTCGTAGCCACGACCGCCACGAATCTGAAGCGTGTCGTCAATGATTTTCCACCCGGCCTCGGAGTTGTACAGCTTTGCGATGGCGGCTTCGAGGCGAATGTCATAGCCCCCTTTTTCATAGAGCGCCGTGGCGAGCTCCGCGACGGCTTCCATCGCGAATGTGTTCGCGGCCATGCGAGCGATCTTCTGTGCAACCGCCTCGTGCTTGCCGATTGGCTGGCCCCACTGCACGCGTTCCATCGCCCATTTGCGAACGATTCGAAGCATCGCCTTGCCAGCTCCCGCACAACCCGCGGGAAGCGTCAGGCGTCCGGTGTTCAGCGTGATGAGCGCGAGCTTCAGCCCCTTCCCTTCGCCCCACAGAATGTTCTCGCGGGGAACCTTCACATTGGTGAAACGAATCACGCCATTTTCTATGGCCTTCAATCCCATGAACCGCAGGCGATGTGCGACTTCCACTCCCGGCATGCTCGCATCGACGATGAACGCTGTGATCTGCTTCCCGCTCTTGCCCTGGACGGGTTTGTCCGGCGTTCTCGCCATCACTACAAACAGCTCCGCGCGTGTGCCGTTGGTGCACCACAGCTTCTCGCCGTTGATGATGAAGTGTTGACCGTCTTCGGTTGGTGTCGCTGTGGTGCGCAGATTCGCAGGATCGGATCCAGCATCGACTTCAGTCAGCGCGAACGCTGAGATGGCGCCCTTTGCGAGCCGCGGGAAAAATTTTTTCTTTTGGTCATCAGTGCCAAACAACTTGAGTGGCTGCGGAACGCCGATGGACTGGCTGGCGGAGAGAAGCGCGACCAGCGATCCGTCTTTCGATGTGACCAGCTCCATCGCGCGGATGTAGCTCATCTGTGAAAGACCGAGCCCACCGTATTCCTTCGGAATCTTGATTCCGAAGGCGCCCATATCACGAAGCTCCTGCACGAGCGACTCGGGGATCTCGCCAGTCCGGTCGATCTCGGCCGAATCGACACGGTCGAGAAATGCCTTCAGCTTGTCCATGAACGGCTTGGCGCGCGCTTCCTCCGCGGTGTCGTTCGGCGGATGCGGATGGATCAGGTCGAGCCTGAAGCGACCAAGGAAAAGCTCGCGGGCAAAACTCGGATGTTCCCACTCCGTTTCGCGCGCTGACTCTGCTACGTCTCGCGCTTCCTTCTCGGTGGCGAGTGCCTGCGATTTCTCCGTCATTTGCGCCTTACAAAAAGGATCATTCCAAAGATAGAGATGGCTGCAAAGGAAAACCACTGAATGGCGTAGTTCTGGTGCGGACCTTCGTCAAGTGCTGGCACGTCGACGCGCGGAGGAACATTTGGCCCTCGTTGCGCTCCTCCCGAAATGAGAATTAGGCGGAACGGCTCGATTGGATACGGAAACTCTTGCGCAATCGTTGCCTGGTCGAGCCACCTGAATGACCTGTCCCGTTGTACGAGCCGAGGCTGGCCAGCGCCATGGGTGAAATTTTCGACGAACGCCTCGCCGGTGACGGTGCCCGGCTCCTGCCATCGCTTTCGATCGATCGTCATTCCGTCCGGGGCGTAAACCCACCCGCGTGTAACCAATACTGCGGTATCATTGCCGGCCATGCGAAGCGGGGTGACGATCTGCACGCCCGGCGAGCCATTGCGCGTTCGGTTCGTGATCAGAATCTCGTGCGTGTAGTCGTACACACCGTTGATACCAACGCGTCTGTAGTGCATCGCGCCGGTGTCCCGCGGAAGCCTCGAGAGCGAAACTGGTGCCGTCGTCGCGCGGGCGGCGAGCTCCCTATTCAACGTTTTTCTTTCGGAGAGCCTCGATAGCTGCCAGAAGCCAAGTCGAATGAAGACCGCGGCGAGAATTGTCCCGAAGATTACGAAGATGACATCGCGACGTCGCATGTCGTGAATCTAGCTGACCCGCTATTCCCCCTCTTTCAATGCGGCTTGTGGCTTGGGACCCGTGGCTTTTGGCTTTCGGCTTTTGGCTAGAAAAAAGACAGTTGTTCTCCAAGCCGCTCCGGATCGACAGGTACTTGCCCGAGCTTGTATTGAATGTCTCGGGCGGTCGATGGGCTGTGGCCGCTGAAAGTATTGGCCACGTAGCCATACACGTCGGTGACACTTTCGGGCAGCTCGTCGATTGCATCTATCCATGCATCGACTTCGCGGCTTCGATCGACTTGTACTCGTGAATAATCGATGAGATCGCGATTGGCGCCCATCCACCTTATGTATGCGAAATCAGCCGTTGGCCGCTTCGCCAGAGCGATCATCATTTTTCTCGGGATCCAGCGCCCGTCGACCATTGTCAAACCGATGTTGCGATCGCGAAGCAATGCAATCACGCCTTCGGACATCCAACCGCGATGACGGAATTCGACGGTAAAGCGAATGTCACTAGGCACTTTGTCGATGAAGTCGACAAGGGCGGGCAGCTCCGACGGATCGAAGTCAGGGCCGAGCTGGACCAGAATCGGTCCGAGTTTATGACGCAGCTCGCGCGCCCTTTCGTAGAACAGCTCCGACACGCCAAGGGTGTCGCGCAGGCGCTGCTCATGAGTGATCTCCTGCGGAAGCTTGAGACTGAAGACAAACTCGTGAGGTGTGCGCTCGTACCAGCTCTTGAAAGTACTTGCGGCGGGAACGCCGTAAAACGTGGAATCGACTTCGACACTGCCGAACGCGCGCGAGTAGGTCGACAGATAATCGGCTGGCCTCGTATTCACCGGGAAAAAAGGTCCGACCCAGGCTTCGTAATTCCAGCCCTGGGTTCCGATGTGCATTCTCGGTTTCACCTTGGATATCGCCGCGTTCGCGTCAGTTATGCCGCCTTGATTGGTCTCAAAATTGCCCTTCTATATGGTACAAGTATTACACCAGCGACTTCGATTCCAGGAGGAACCATGGACAACAAGGATGAGCACGTCCACCATGAGGGCGGCGTTCTGCACCACGACCATAATCCGAGTGTAGGCGACGAGGTGGGTCAGGCAGTGGGAGGCGTTTCAGGTGTCGTCACAGGTGCGGCGATCGGCTCGGCAGGTGGTCCGATCGGGACTGTGATTGGCGCTATCGCGGGTGGAGTCGGAGGTTGGTGGGCCGGACGCACTGTTTCCGAGGCAGCGTCGAAGTTCACGGATCACGATGACAACAATTACCGCCAGTCTTACGAGTCGCGGAGCGACCGTCTCGCGGACCGCAGTTATGACGATGTGCGCCCCGCGTACCAGCTCGGTCACATCGCGAGTGAGAATCCGGATTACAATGGCAAGAACTTCGAGGCCATCGAGTCGGATCTGCAAAAAGGCTGGGGGAACGATCTGCGCTCCAAGCACGGCGACTGGGCAGCAGTCCGTCCTTACGCGCAGGAAGCCTATACGGCGCGGACTGGCGCTGCGTCGACGAGCTCGGTAACCGCGCGAGAAGCTGCAAACACGATGCAGAACAGCAGCGAGAATCTTGCCGATCGTGCGTCTGATACGACGCGCAATGTGGCCAACAAGGCGATCGATGCGGTCGACAATGTAAAGGACCGCGTGGACGGCAATCCGGCCTCAGTTCCTGGGCCCGATCCGACAGATAAGCGCCTTTAATCAGATACGATGCATTACGGGAGACCGCTCGCAAGGGCGGTCTCTTGTTTTTTACGTGACGGGCCATCAGGGGCAACTGCCTATACACGGATCAAGAACGTGGAACGGCCATCAGGGGCCAACTACAAAACCCTAAGAATAAAAGACAAAAAACGTGTTCGGTTGTTGAAGTTGCCCCTGATGGCCGTTCCACGCTTTTGATCCGTGTATAGGCTGTTGATGTAAAGGCGAATAAACCGTTGATGTAGACAGATGACCCACCGCGCCTACACGTTTGCACTTACACTTGACCCGGATCGTATCTCCCCATGATTGCACAACACGTAAGTCGTATTGCACCTCTCGCAGCATTGTTATTCCTGACGGCGTGCACCGAGTCGGCAAAGCCTCCGGCCACCGCGCGTGACACGGCAGGAGTAGCTGATGCCTCGTTCGCAAAGTTCGTCGACACTTACTTCGATTCGACCTTCGCTTATCAACCGTCAGCCGGCACGGCCGCCGGATTCCACCAGTACGACAACCAGATCGAAGACCTCTCTGCCGCATCGGTCACGCGACGAGAAGCGACCCTGAAAATGCTGCAGGGCCAGCTCGATTCGCTGAAAGCGAAACCCATGTCCGCCAACGATTCGATCGACGCGGCCATGATCGATGGGTCCATCAAGTCCGAGCTTCAGGACATCGAAGTCATCGGCTCATGGAAAAAGAATCCAATGAATTATGTCGGCTCACCCGGCAACGCCGTGGATCTTCTCATGAAGCGCAATTTTGCGCCGCCTGCTGAGCGCTTGAAATCACTGACTTCTCGGTTGAGGGGAGTGCCTGCGATGATGGCCGCGATGAAAGCCAACGTCCAGAATCCGCCGAAGGAGTTCACTGATCTCGCAATCAGGATCGCGGGAGGCTCCGTTGGTTTCTTCAAGGGAGATGTCGCTATATGGGCGAAGGGCGCAGCAGGCGCCGACACTGCGTCGCTACGCGCTTTTACAAGTGTCAACGATTCGGCGGCCGCGGCACTTGACGATGCGGCGAAGTGGCTCAAGTCTGACCTGCTTCCAAAATCTCACGGAACGTTCGCAATCGGCGAGAAAGCTTTCGCTGACAAACTGTTGTATGACGAAATGGTCGACATTCCGCTCGACCGCCTTCTGGCTCTGGGCGAAGCAAACCTGAAGAAAGATCACGATGCGTTCGTCGCCACGGCGCAACAGGTTGCGCCGGGAAAAACTCCCGCTGAAGCGATGGCAACTCTCGAAACAGATCACCCGTCCGCGGACAACCTGATCTCATCAGCAAATCAAACAGTTCAGGGCATCCGCCAATTCCTTCTCGACCACCACGTTGTTGATGTGCCGTCCGAAGTAATGCCAAAGGTTACAGAAACTCCTCCATATGCAAGAAGCGGAAGCTTTGCCTCGATGGACAGCCCCGGCGCCTACGAGACAAAGGCAACGGAGGCTTTCTATTACGTCACCCCGCCCGAAAAGACCTGGGATAAGCAGCACATCGAGCAGCACCTCCGACTTTACAATCGCAGTGTGATGAACCTCATCACGATTCACGAGGTATTTCCGGGGCACTTCCTGCAGTTCCTCTACAGCAAGCAGTTCCCGACCAAGACTCGCAAACTGCTCTACGCGTCAAGTAATGTCGAAGGGTGGGCGCACTACTCCGAGCAAATGATGATCGAGCAGGGGTTCGGAAACGGCGACCCGAAAACGCATCTCGCGCAACTCTCTGAAGCCCTGCTTCGGGATTGTCGCTGGGTCGTCGGTATGCGCGAACACACAAAGGGCCTGTCGGTGGACGACGGTGCAAAGAATTACTTCACTGCACAATGTTTTCAGCAGCCCGCGAACGCCTACGAGGAAGCCCGCCGCGGCGCCTACAACCCAACCTATCTCTACTACACACTCGGCAAGCTCGAGATATACAAACTGAGGGCAGATTATCAAAAGGTCATGGGTACGGCGTACAGTCTCAGCGCCTTCCACGACGCGTTCGTAAAGCAGGGTGGAGTTCCCATCAAGCTGATCAGGAAGATCCTGATTCCTGGCGATACATCATCCGTACTCTAGTGAGAGCGCCTCGCTTGCGGACGGGCGGACTCGTTCTCGCCACCGTGATCGCCTACGGCTGTGCGTCCTCGTCGGTCGCGAAGCAGGTCGCAAGCGTGCCCTCGGCGATGAGCGCATCTTCAATCAATGAAGCCGACGTCCGCAGGATACTCTCGACACTCGCGGCGGATTCAATGGAAGGCCGCCTGTCCGGTAGCCGCGGCGCAAATCGCGCAGCCGCATTCATCGATCGTGAAATGCGGTCTATGCAGCTCGCACCTGCGGGCGACAGCGGGTACTACCAGAAAGTCGCCCTTGCACTCAGGTCTCCGGGAAACATGATCGTTCTCGACAGCTTGGGCGCGCTTGCGGGATTTCCAGATTCAGCCCGACGCATTGGTTACAACCTCATCGGCGTGATTCGGGGATCCGATCCGGTAATGAAGGATCAAATTGTAGTAATTGCGGCTCATTACGATCACCTCGGCATCGGCAAGCCGGTGAACGGCGATTCTATCTACAACGGTGCCGACGACGATGC
>JANYKY010000166.1 GCA_025357975.1 Gemmatimonadaceae bacterium | reverse complement strand
CGAATCTGACCGTCGGCCAGCCCTCGGTGATCTACGCCGACCAGAACACGTTCGCGTTCAACGCGGATTACGCAACGAATGTCGCGGGTGACATCGATGCGATCTATTACGAGCCGAAGGCGCCGACGAGCGAAACGCAGTCGTTGCTTCAGGCGCAGGCGTACACGATCCCGAACTCGTTGCCAGCGCTTTCCTATCCGGCGGCCGACTACATCGGGGGAGCTGGCGCACCGAGTCCCGCTGAGGCGATTACGTTCTGGTTCGCACCGGATACCGAGACGGCGCGCACGGATGACTTCGTGCTGCTTCGCCAGGTGAACGCCGGCACGCCCGAAGTGGTCGTACGCAACGTGCTTCCAGACTCCGTCTATCCGTTCTTTCGCTACATGTATCTCAAGACGGATCCATCGGGCAATCAGACGATCGATACGATTCCCGGTAGCTCGCTGCCGGCGACCTATGCGAGCTCGTTGCTGATCGCGGGCGATTTACTGCGTGGCGTAATCATCTCATTCCAGGTCACGAACGGTCTTCAGGATACGGCGCAACGCACGCGTCCCGTGTCGGTGATCGCATCGCTGCCGAACATTGGAATGCGTCAGCTGCAGACGTGTGGTGCCAAGCCGCTGCCCGTCTCGGCGGCCGTTGCGACGGAAGTGTCGCCAGGGGTGATCCAGGTGACGTGGACCGCCAGTCCTGACGAATCGGGAGGCGAGCGTGATGTCCTTCGCTACAACGTGACGCGGATGGCGAGCTTCGCGCCAGGCGTCTGGACCAACGTCGCATCGATTCCTGCGGGTGGTGGTCCGTATTCGTTCACCGATACGGGACTCAACATCCTTTTCCAGTACAACTACGCCATTGCAGCTCAGGATTGCACGCCCGCGTTTTCGCCATCGGTCTCATCGAACGGTGTCACGCCATTATGACTTCCTCAGGAGAGTCACCCATGCCCCAGCCGCGCGTTCGAGAGAAACGCGGTGTAGCGCTCATGGCAGTACTCCTCGTCACCCTGGCGATTGTCGCCATCGTGATCGTGGCGTCCACCACGACGCTCAACGCCCGATTGATCTCGCAGAACAGCGAGCGATCGACAGCTCTGTACAACGTCGCTCAAGCTGGCCTCGAGGAAGTTCGGAATACGCTCAACACGCACCCGGGCGATCCGACCTACTTCAAGGACAGCGGCGAGGTCATGGTCGAGGATCACGTGCCAGCGCTCGATGCGAACGGCGCCGTCATCCCCCACGTCTTTCGTACGTCGTGGGCTGGCCCGAGCTTCAGCACGAGCGGCCAGTACGGCATCTATGGTACGATCATCGTGAAGGCCGAGGATGATTTCGGCAACGCGGTCTATCATCGTGGCACCGTATTCCAGGATACCTTCGCCAAATACGCTTACTTCTCCAACAACGAGAACGGCATTTACTTCGGCGGTGGCGACCAGGTGTATGGTCCCGTGCATTCCAACGACAAGATCAGCATCGCTCCGTCGGGCGTCGAATTCCACGACGCGGTGACGACGGCGAAGAACATCGTCAGCCCCGGTAGCGGAATCTTCGACAAGGGCTATACGCAGCTCGCTCCCGTCATCGCCATGCCGACGACGAAGGTGTTCGGCCAGCTTGCGTCGCTTGCCATTGCGGGAAATACGAAAATTGATGGTGGGCTCACGGGCGGCACCGGTGAGGCGACCACGCGCATTGAGTTTATCGCTGTCGATCTGAACGGCGACGGCAACACGACGGATCCCGACGAGGGATTCATGCGCGTCTGGTCGTCGAATGCGCTTCCTGCGGGTCAGCTGGCGAATGCCGCTCGGTACAATGCGGCCGCATTCACGACCTTTCTCCCGGACGCGGATCCGAACGACGCCGCGTGGGCGAGCGCTGCGAATAAGAATTGTGGCGCGCCTTCAGGAGTGGGCACCACCTTCGTTCTCCTCAGCAGCATGCCTGACGACGACACGCGGTCGGACAAGCTCGCGACGTTGGGCGCACGGTGCTATCTCGGTGGCGATCCGAATCTGAATGAGACGCCGCTCCAGCGAGGCGCCTTTTATCCGGGCAATGGATATGGTCAGTGGCTTCCGTCACCACTTGGCGTAAACGCGAAGGTTGCAGCGACTGGTCGTGCGGATGCGGCCTTTCTGTGGCCGCTC
>JANYKY010000149.1 GCA_025357975.1 Gemmatimonadaceae bacterium | reverse complement strand
CCATGCGCCGGATCACGTCGAATATTCTTTCATGGAACGTGGCAGTGATGAGCGGCAGTACTGCAGCCCAGGTGTAGACCTGCCTGTCGTTTCCATCATGCGAACGCGGTACAACAGCTATCCCGAGTACCACACTTCGCTCGATGACCTTTCACTGATCACCGCATCGGGCCTCGACGGCGCCTATCAGGCGATACGAAAATGCATCGAGATCCTCGAGAACAATCACGTTTATCAGGCGACGACGCTGTGCGAGCCGCAGCTCGGGAAACGCGGTCTTTATCCGACATTGAGCACTCGCGGGTCGGGACTTGGTGCGCGCGCAATGACCAACATGCTGGCCTACGCTGACGGAACCCGCGACCTCATAGACATAGCGTCGCTGACGGGAATTTCGAGCGAAGAAGCGATCGAAACCGCAGATCGCCTGGTAGCAGCGGAGCTCCTCGCACGCATCTGATCGGTGTCGCAAACTCATGCGACCCGGTATTTTGCGCGATCAATGACGTCATCAATGCCGAGCGTGACGGGGAGTGACTCGCCCACCGTTTCTATAGTTGTCCCGATCTACAACGAGGAGCTCGTCATCGAGGCGATGCACTCGCGGCTTCTTCAGGTCCTTGTGCCCGCCGGCGAGCCCTTCGAGATCATTTTTGTGGACGATGGAAGCCGGGATGCGTCGCCCGGAATGCTGGATTCGATCTGTCGGTCGGATTCGCGTTTCAAAGCCATTCATTTCTCGCGCAACTTCGGGCATCAGGCTGCGGTAACAGCTGGACTTCATGTTCTGAAGGGCGCGTGTGCAGTTGTGATCGATGCCGACCTGCAGGATCCGCCGGAGCTCATCCTCGAGATGCTCGCAAAGTGGCGAGAAGGTTTCGAAGTCGTGTACGCCCAGCGCTCGGCCCGCGTTGGCGAGGGAATCGTCAAACGCGGTACCGCATTTCTTTTCTACCGTGCGCTCGGCAAGCTCAGCGAGGTCAATGTCCCACTCGATGCGGGCGACTTTTGTTTGATGGATCGGAAGATCGTTGACCTGCTGAATTCGATGCCTGAGCGAAACCGGTATCTGCGCGGACTTCGCGCCTGGCTCGGATTTCGTCAGACCGCGGTTACGTACGAGAGGCCTGCGCGCTTCGCCGGCGTGACCAAATATTCTTCACGGCGCATGTTCGCTCTCGCAATCGACGCGGTATTCGCGCTGTCGAAGACGCCGCTTCGCATCGCCACGTGGCTCGGATTTCTTGCATCCGGAGCGAGCTTTGTGCTCGCCCTTGCATTCATCGCGGAGCGTTTGTTCGGCTCCGGTTATATAGCGCGCGGATGGGCCTCGACGATCGTCGTCGTGCTCTTCCTCGGCGGAGTTCAGTTGATCTGTCTTGGTGTGATTGGGGAATTTGTCGGTCGTATTTATGACGAAGTAAAACAGCGTCCACTCTATGTGGTTGGCAGCTCGACCGGCTTTTCGCGCACGTGAGCGCCAGGCACGAAGCCGAGACCGGCGACTGGTTAAGCGGGGAGGGCATCGAGGTCGTCTGGACCGCCGCAATCGCTCTCGTCTTCGTGACCGCTGGATACGCGCTGCTGCCTGGTTTCATCCGTCTGATGGGCAGATCCGGGCGTATAGAAAGCGTCGAATGGTCTCTGTTTATCCTGCTCGGTCTCGGTTTCCCGGTTGTCGCGATGGCTGCTGGTTTCTTTGCAGTCAGAATGGCTCCTTCCCGCGCGAGAATGGTGAGTGCGGTTGCCGGAATAGTAGTAACCTGCTTTGCATTGTGGTCCTTCTGGACTTTTGGCCCTGGCGCCTTCGTGACGAGCCTCGGTCTCGCGATTGTCTCGCTCGTGGTCGTTCGATGGTCCACCGGTGAAATGCGCGCTGGCCTCGCAACTCGCGGCAATTTTGTAATCCTCATCGCGCTAGCGGCTGTGTGGGAAGCCGTGCTCAGGATCGCGTACTGGACGGACGCGGTTGGCTGGATGACGCAGTCAGCCCGTACGCCAGTATTGGCGGTTGTCGTCGCTGCGGGTTGCGCGGTGACGATCGCGGCTGTGTCCACCCGGTCGCAAGGCGAAACGCGCGAAAGGTTCAGATTCTCGTGGATCGACATCATTCCTGCGATCGTCTTCGTGGTACTGGGATTTCGCACGACGCCGATTGTCGAGTTCTATCACTGGGGCTTCTGGGTCGGCCCTGTCGAGTCGATACGTCAAGGCGGATGGCTGCTTTGGGATATTCCGTCGCAGTATGGATTCCTCAGCGTCCTGCTTCCATCGCTTCTGCCGACGGCGAATGGGTGGGAAGCGATCTACCTGTTTCAGGGGGCGCTGTACGTCATCACGGCAATGCTGCTCTACGTTGCGATTGCGTCGTTGCGCCCTGGCATAATTCCGCGCCTCACGGCGCTGGCTTTTACTGCGACCGCCTTTTTTTTCAGGCCCAGAACGTTTTCACTCATAATTCCCGCCCAGGATACACCCGCCGGTGGACCGATGAGGTTCTTCTGGTGCTACGCGATGCTTCTGGTGATTGTCTGGAAGTATTATCGCGGCGATAAGGTTCGTGATCGGACATTTGCGATTGTCGGCTCAGTGGTCTGGCTCTTTAGTGTGGCCTGGTCTGCTGAAAGCGCGATCTATACGACAGTTCCGTGGGCGGCAGCGTACTCTGTGTTTCTGCTGCAGCGGTTTTTCAAGACGCGAAATGCAGAGTCGTGGTCGACGAATCGGGGGAGAAACCTCGCGGCTGGATTTGCGCTTCCGATTTTTGTCATTGCGGCCGGGATCGCTGCCGTCACGGTCTTTTACCGGGCATTCGACGGGCATTCGCCAGACTGGAAGGGCTACTACGAGTATGCGCTTCTGTTCAGTGGAGGGTACAGCGCGCTGCCGGCCGATTCGCGGGGCGCGGTGTGGTATCTCGTCGTCCTCTTCATCGTCGCATCGGCGATCGTCGTACGGTTTCTCTCGCGTGAGCCGGAAAGCTCGAAACTCGTCGTCGCCGTCGGCGCATGGGGCACTATCTGGGCTATTTCGAGTTATTTCGTTTCGCGAAGCCACCCCGTGAATTTGCTCAGCCTGATACCGCTCCTAATGTTTTCGACAGTCCTCATGCTTCACTTGCTCAGCACCAGCTCGGCGGACGGGTGGACCAACCTGCTGAGCACCGTAACTGTCCCGCTGCTCGCAATGCCGATCGTGCTGACACTGGCTCACAGGGGATTCCCATCGTTGCTGGTTCGCGACCAATTGCCGATGAGCAAGCTGACGCTCCAGGTTCCGGTGATGGATTCGTCCCTTACACAGTTAGCCTTCACGTCGGGCGTTCGCCCAGCGGATCCTGTTTTCTTTGTGAGCGAGGGCAAGTTTCTCATGCCCAGGTGGCCTGCGCCGGATGTCTCCGGAAGGGCCGTGACCAATCCTCGTGCGTTTGCGCCCAAGCCGTACGAGGTGATCAATACGTTGCCGGGCGCCAGGCGGGATCTCTACATGACCCGATTCCAGCACCGCCTTGGCGAAGGGGGATGGCTGATCCAGAAGAAATCTCAGATCAATCCTGACTACCAAGGACTATTGGGGTTGATCGAAAAATCATTTACGCGGACGGGGTCTTTCGAAAACGAGAAATGGACCATTTACCGATATGAACCGAAGCGGCCAGTTCCCGACCTATGACTGCGGAGTAGCGACCTTGCGGATCGCGGTCTAACCGCCACTTCGGACTTCGGATTAACTGCGGACGAAGGACCTACTGCGGACGAAGGACTCATTCGGACCGAGGGCTAACGGCCACTTCGGACTTCGGATTAACTACGGACTACGGACCTACTGCGGACGAAGGACCTCGTTCGGACCGCGGGTCTAACCGCCACTTCGGACTTCGGATTAACTGCGGACGAAGGACCTACTGCGGACGAAGGACCTACTGCGGACGAAGGACCTACTGCGGACGAAGGACCTACTGCGGACGAAGGACTCATTCGGACCGAGGGCTAACGGCCACTTCGGACTTCGGATTAACT
>JANYKY010000143.1 GCA_025357975.1 Gemmatimonadaceae bacterium | reverse complement strand
TTTCAATGGGGCGGGGTTTCAGGTAGCAGGCCAGCAATACAGCACGAGATCCGCGCGGCTTGGCGGCGGTGGCGACGCACTCTCATTTCTGGTTCGGTTCGGCATCGCAAGAAAAATGTGGAGTGTCGATGCGTATGAGCTTCGCACCAACGCGTCGAGGGCTCTTCAGCCGACATTCGGCACCGGTCTCTCGCTGCCGCCATTTCAAGGCACGCAGGATCTTGGCTACGTCCGCGCGGGCTTCGGAAACGTGGATGGCGGCCCATGGTTCCAGGCTATTGCGTCGACGATGCAGCTTGCGGAGTCGAGTGCAAAGCACGACGCGGTGTCTGCGGCACAGTTAAGGATCATTGCCGATACATCCGACACAACGACGAAGCGTCGTCAATTCATTCTCGCCGGTGGCCTTGCACGGGGAGCCCTGAGGGTTTCTGCCACTGACAGAATCAGGGCGTTCAACGGCGCCACCTATCATACGCCGAGTGCGCGCTTCGAACTGGCGAACAACACGGGGCTGGTGAGTGTTTTCGGGGAGCGTAGTTTCCAGACCAAAACGACGCGGGCGGATGCGGTAGCGCGATTCAGTCCACTGCCTTACGCCTCGATCGTTGGCTCGTTTTCGACTTCAATGCCGGACAGCGTTACCTCGTTTTCTACTTCAATTCCGAACAGCCTTGCGAGTGGCGGCGTGCCCAAGTTTGTGGCTGTGCGTCTCGAGGCAGGCGTTCGTCTTGGAGGTCCCTGGATCGTCGGTGGGTTCATCACGCGGGACACTGCAGTACTCACCGCGCCGACAGTTTTTGATTCTGCTTATCAGGTTCGATCTATTGGAAGAAGAAACGGTTTCTATGCCGGGCTTCGTGGCTCCTTGTACAAAGACATCAACGTCGATGTTATCGGCACGATGTGGGATTCCACCGGATACTATCAGCCCCACTACCAGGCAAGGTCGGAGGTCAACCTGACGACCAACTGGCTATCGAGATTTCCAAGCGGCAACTTCGGCATCAAGATCGCAGGCGTGAGCGACTACCGAACTGCTGTTTCTTTCCCCGTGCAGGACGGGGTGCGACGGACGAGCGCAAGCAACGTCCTGTCGGCGCTCGTCGAAATCCGCATATTGAGGGGTGTTGCGACCTATCAGGTTCGCAACATACTTGGCACTGGTTACCAGATTGTGCCCGATTTTTTCATGCCGCGTGCCATCAGTCTTTATGGCCTTCGATGGGAGTTCTGGAATTGACAGATTCGTTTCCCGCGCGCGCATCGAACCGAAAATCATGATATCCAGCATGACCGGGTTTGGATCGGCCGAGGGCAAGGTCGGCACAGCGGGCGTGAGCATCGAAGTGCGGACGGTCAACCACCGTTTCTTCAATCCCAGCATCAAGCTGCCGGCGGCATTTGCAAAGTGGGAAGGTGAAGTTCGCGAGATACTTCGGCAGCGAATCGCGCGTGGACATGTCGCACTCGTTGGCCGAGTCGAACGCGAGCAGCTTCGGGGACCAGGAATCAATGAGCAGCGGTTTGGTGAATACGTGGCAACGCTTCGCGCTCTTCAAGAGCGATTTGGCCTGTCAGACAAGCTCGACGCGGCGACTATCCTGTCACTTCCCGGGATTGTCGATAGCCACGCGGAAGAGACAGATCAGGGGACAGTCGGGGAGTTGATCGCAGTAGTCGAACAGGCGGTTGCGGCCTTGCGGCAGATGCGCCGCGAGGAAGGCGGCAGGCTCGCTGTTTTTCTGCTTGAACGCATCGACTTGGTGGCAAAATCGATTGGCCGCGTTCGCGAACGCAGTCCGATCCGTTTGGCTGAGCAGTCAGCGCGCCTCCGGAAATCGGTGAAGGAGCTTTCGGCCGGAGCAAGTGTCGATCAGCAGAGGCTCGCGCAGGAAGTCGCGATCCTGGCCGACAAACTCGATGTCGCCGAAGAGCTCGACCGCTTCGATTCCCACATCGGCTCATTCAGGCAGTCGGTGACGGACAGCGGTGACGAGCCGGTTGGAAAGCGCCTTGGCTTCCTGCTGCAGGAGATGGTGCGAGAGGCGAACACGACCGGCAGCAAGGGAAACGACGCGGGCATCGTCGCGGACGTGCTCCTGATCAAGGAGGAGCTCGAGCGCATTCGGGAGCAGGTGGAGAACCTCGAATG
>JANYKY010000071.1 GCA_025357975.1 Gemmatimonadaceae bacterium | reverse complement strand
GGCTGTCCGGCGAAAATTATGTGTCGCACTGCGTGGAGGTCGCGCGCATTCTTGCTGATCTCCATCTCGATACGGTCACTGTCGCGAGCGGCCTCATCCACGACGTAGTTGAAGACACTGACGCGTCCGTCGCTGATATCGAAGCTCAGTTCGGGAAAGAGATCGCCGAGATCGTCGATGGGCTCACGAAGATCGGACACCTGCCGCTCAACTCGTCGCAGGAAAGGCAGGTCGAGAATTATCGGAAGCTTCTTCTGTCGATCGCGAAGGATGCGCGCGTAATTCTCATCAAGCTCGCCGATCGTCTGCACAACATGCGCACGCTCGACTACCTGCCGCCGGAAAAGCGCAAGCGCATCGCGCAGGAGACTCGCGATCTGTACGCTCCGCTTGCGCACCGTTTTGGAATGGCGAGGATCAGGTGGGAGCTCGAAGATCTCGCGTTCAAGCACCTCGAAGCAAAGGAGTACAAGTCACTCGCGAAGCTCGTCTCGCAACGGCGTGGTGAGCGTGAGCATACTATTTCCGCGCTCAGTGAACCGCTCCAGGATCTGCTGACGAAAGCCGGAATTCCAAACGTCGAGGTGACCGGCCGTCCGAAGCATCTCTGGTCCATCTACAAGAAGATGACGAAGTGGGACAAGCCATACGAAGAGATCTATGACCTCATGGCGATCCGTGTTCTCGTCGATAGCGTGCCGGATTGCTATCACGCTCTGGGTGTCATTCACGAGTGTTACACGCCGCTGCAGGAACGCATCAAGGATTATGTAGGACAGCCCAAGTCGAACGGATATCAATCGCTGCACACGACCATCTTCGGACCGAACAAGCAGTTGTTCGAGATCCAGATTCGAACGCGCGAAATGCACCGCACGGCAGAGTATGGTATCGCCGCGCACTGGCGTTTCAAGGAAAGCGCACGCAGTGCCGACGAGCTCGATCGCGCGTTGCACTGGTTTCGTCAGGTCCTCGAGTTGCAGCTCGACGCGAAAACTCCGGACGAATTCCTCGAGTTCCTGAAGCTCGATCTCTATCAGGACGAGATCTTCGTCTTCACGCCGACAGGCGATGTCATCCAGCTCCCGAAAGGTGCGACGTCGATCGACTTCGCTTTCGCAGTTCACACCGAGGTCGGGCTGCACGCGATCGGCGCGAAGATCAACGGCCGGCAGGCGACTCTTGCGCGTGAGCTGAAGAACTCCGACACCGTCGAGGTCCAGACTTCGCCGACTGCGAGGCCGAGCAGGGATTGGCTTCAGCACGTGAGAACGGGCAGGGCGCGTCACAAGATTCGACAGCGGCTACGCGTCGAGGAGCAGACTACATCGGCCAAGCTCGGCCGCGAGATTCTGCTACGAGAGGTAAAGCGAAGGAGACTTCCGAAGCCTGATGATGCGATGCTGAAGGCCGCAGCGGAGGCGATGAGTCTCAACGACATGAATCACCTGATTGCGTCAATAGGGCAGGGTGACATCGGGGTGATACAGGTGATGAAGCACCTCTTTCCCGAGACCGAGGTGCCGCAGATTCCGGCGAAGGTCGGCCCGCTGGACTGGCTCGTCGACAAGATGCGCGGAAGTCCGAAGGGCGTGCGCATTCAGGGCGTCGACGGGCTGATGGTGCGCTATGCGCAGTGCTGTCAGCCTGTGCCCGGTGATCCGGTTGTTGGATATGTGACACGTGGGCGGGGAGTGAGTATTCACAGGGCGGATTGCCCGAATCTTCTCATGCTCGATCTCGAGCCCGAAAGAAGACTCGATATCGACTGGAAGGAATTGGAAGGTGAGCGCTTCATGGTGAGGCTGGTTCTCGAGGCGACTGACCGGCGCGCGTTGTATGCGGATCTTGCTTCCGCCGTCTCTTCGACCGATACGGATATTCGCTCGTTCGAGCTCGCGTCGGCGGATGGCCACGTGACGGGAGCGCTCGCCGTCGAGGTCGAGAATCTTGCGCACCTCCAGCGAGTGCTAAAGGCGGCTCGACGCGTTAAGGGCGTTACTGAGGTTACTCGTAAGGAGCGGCTGGCTAGCGATAATTAAGCCGTTGCGCTCGGTGGTATCGCCCTCTTCATTTTTGCGAAGTTCGTCGGCGCTTATGCCCTGACCGTCGCCGCCTCGCTCGGGTCTGGCAGCTTCCCATTCCGCGGGTGGTCGGTGACCCTCGCTCCTTGAGTGCTCCTTGTCACGGCACAAGCACCTCCTCTCTGCGAGCCTCGCTGAATGCGCGGGAAACTGCTGTAGAGCGTCATGGGCGAATCGGCCAGGTGCTCGCTCAGCCGCGAACAAGTATTGATCGTTTCGCCCTTCTCGCCTTGTACGCGTCACCGGATGGAGCGGCAGCCCCGGCTGGTAAGGAGCACTTTGGGGCGGCGGGAAGCCCGAATAGAAGGTGCATACGGCGGCATGCGACTCCAGCGCCCTCACACCGCATCAAGTGATTGGGGCGGGTTCCGTTTCCCTGTTGTGGAAAGTGGCGCTTGGAGGGAGGAGGCGCGTGTACCCTGACAAGGAGCACTCGGGGAGCGCGGGCCGCGATAAACCTTGGCACTGGAGCCC
>JANYKY010000201.1 GCA_025357975.1 Gemmatimonadaceae bacterium | reverse complement strand
AGTGATGGCCGTCGCACGAGGCTTTAGCGTTTCGGAGATTCCCGTTCCGCTTTACCCGCGAAACGCCGGCAAGTCGAAGTTCGGAATTGGGCGCATTCCAGTTGGCGCGATCGACATGCTCGCCGTGTGGTTCGAGCTTCGATTCGCAAAAAAACCATTGCTGTTCTTTGGAATGCTCGGCGCAGCGTTGTTTATCCTTGGCCTGATTGCAGGGCTCGTGGCTCTCGTCATTCTCGCCGTGGAGGGAGAAGGGACGCGGGCAATATGGACGCTGATTCAAACCTGCCTGATTCTTGGAAGCGTTTTCTTTTCGACCGGGTTTGTCGGGGAGCTCGTCGCGGCGCAACGGGCGGAAACGCGCGAGCTACGCGCAAGAATAGAAGAGCTGGCCCACGGAACAGACACACTGGCAAAGCGCTGACAATTTGAAAGTTTTATTCCTCACGCATTCGTTTCCGCGATTCTCCGGAGATGCGCCCGGTTCGTTTCTTCTCCGCCTCGCGATTGCACTGCGTGATGAAGACGTTCACGTACACGTTGTCGCTCCCGCGGCTGAAGGGGTTCCGACGGAAGGGGAGATCGACGGCATCAGTGTCCAACGCTTCCGTTATGCTCCGCGCAGATACGAGAAACTCGCGTATACCGGAAATATGGCGCGGGATGTTGCGACGTCGTGGAGCGCGCGATTTGCCCTCGTGGGTTTTCTGGGATCGGATTTCGTTCGGGCAGTCGGAGTGCGCAGAAGTTTCGAGCCCGACGTCATCCATGCGCACTGGTGGTTCCCGAACGGCGTTGTCGGGACCTGGCTCGCATCCCTGTCGCACAAGCCGCTGGTAACGACCCTCCACGGAACGGACGTCCGGCTGGCCAAAAAGATCGGAATGAGCCGGCCGTTATTTCGACATGTGCTCGCCCAATCAGCGTGCGTCACTACCGTATCGAGCTGGCTGTCGTCCGAGGTGTCAGGCCTTATTTCAGTGAAGCGTCCGACGGTTGCTCCGATGCCCGTTGCCACGGAGCGATTTGTGCCAGGATTGTTCCGCGAAAAAAACCGTTTTCTTTTTGCCGGCCGCCTCAATCGACAGAAGGGCCTGGAGCACTTGATCAGGGCGCTTCCTTTAATGAAGGAGCAGGCGCTTCTCGACGTGGTAGGAGCGGGCCCCCTCGAGGCAAATTTGAGAGGTCTGGCCAGTGAGCTCGGAGTTTCCGACCGCATCGCGTGGCTGGGTCAGCTCAAACAGCAGGATCTCGTTGGCCTCTATCAGACGGCCACAGCTGTCGTAGTTCCCTCAATCGATGAAGGACTCGGGCTGGTAGCTGCTGAAGCGTTACTCTGCGAGACTCCTGTGGTGGCGTTCAACTCCGGTGGGCTTACCGACATTGTAAAGCATGAGCGAACGGGGTTGCTTGTATCGCCCGGAAAAGTGAAAGACCTGGCCGGCGCACTCGATCGATTGTTGCAGTCACCCCAGCTGGCGGCTGATCTCGGAAAAGCCGGACGGATATTCGCTCTCTCAGCCTTTGCACCCGAGTCGGCCGCGCGTCAATACTCGGCGATCTACCAGCGAGCAGTTGGCGAACACACGGCGTAACGCATTCATTGCTGCCCAATGGCTGTTTGCCGCAGCGATCATCTACTCAGCAGTTCGCGCTCTCAACGGCCAGTGGAGGCAGGCGGGGGAGCGGCTCGCTTCATTACACGTCGAATGGAGCTGGGTCGCGCTCGCTACTGTCATTGTCTTTCTGACTTATGCGCTCCTTATCGAAACATGGCGCCGCGTTCTCATGGCCTCGGGTGAGCACCTTCCGTTCGACGTTGCGGCGCGAATCTGGTTCGTGTCCAACCTCGGTAAATACGTGCCGGGCAAGGTATGGTCAATCGCCGCAATGACAGTGATGGCGCGGGAACAGTCCGTCTCTCCGCTCATGGCGGCCGGATCATCGATCCTCATTCAATTGTTGTCTATAGCAACAGGGATCGGGGTGGTGTTGATCGCCGGATCGCAGGCGGTGGAGCATCGCGCGCTGGCCGTCGGCGTTCTCGTTTTGTTGCTCGCATTCGTTGCGTCGGCGCCGAGGCTTTTGCCGGCGACCGCGCGGCTCGTCGCGTCAGTCACTGGAAAGCAGGTCCAGTTGCCCGTGATTGCCTCGAGCACCGTCTGGGCCGCCGCGTTGCGATCGGCGATATCCTGGATCGCATACGGCGTCGCGTTCCAGTTTTTCGTCAGGGGAATTCTCGGAAATTCCGCTGGCGGGACATTGTCATACATCGCAGTTTATGCCGCGTCATACATCATTGGCTTCCTCGCGCTGTTTGCGCCGGGAGGAGCAGTGGTTCGTGAGAGTGCGCTCGTGACGGGCATGGTTCGCCTGGGACTGTCCAGTCAACCGGATGCCCTCGCAGTTGCAATCGCTTCGCGACTCTGGTTGACTGTACTCGAGATTGTTCCTGGACTCGCATTTCTCGCGGTCCGCAAACCAGTGCCACGCCCAATTCAGTGAAAGCGAAGGATCACCGCAGCGATCAAGACCCGGAAGTATTCGATCCGCGAAAGGGCGGTGGGCGCACGCTCGTTTACGAAGACGATCCGGCTACGCAGGAATTGAGCAAGCTCGCTCCCCCGACAGCACCGCCGCTGACGAGAGACGCGGTTGATCAGTCCGGTCCGCCGCACCCCGGTCTGTGGGCGGCGCTTCTCTATGCGGCGTGCACTGTCGCGCTTGGATACCAGGCGTTCGCGGGTAGATTCCTTGCCGGTCCGAACAGCGATCAATACGTCGCGGGTTACGCGTTCCGTGAATTCGGCGCGGCTATGCTCAAGTCGACTCACGGATTCCCGCAGTGGAACCCATACCTGTTCGGCGGCCTGCCGTATGTCGCGGCTATGCACGGCGACATCTTCTATCCGACGTTTCTGCTTCGGCTGATTTTTCCGACCGATGTAGCCATGACGTGGTCGTTCATGCTGCACCTGTTCGCTGCGGGACTGTTCACTTATTACTTCGTGCGTGCAAGCCGGTTTGGATTTTACCCGGCCTTGTTCGCCGGCGCTGCTTACATGATGAGCGGGCAGCTCGCGTCACTGGTGTCGCCTGGTCACGACGGCAAACTGTATGTGAGCGCGCTTTTCCCACTCGCCCTGTGGATGCTGACGCTCGCAGTTCGTGATGGGCGCAAGTGGAGCTGGGGCCTGCTCTCGCTCGTGATAGGTCTAGCCGTCCTGAGTCCGCATCCGCAACTGGTTCAGTATTTGTTGCTCGCGTGCGCAGCATTCACTCTCCATCTCGGAATTTCGGCACGCCGCCACGGAAATCTGAGCTGGCGCGGAGTGTTCGTTCGATACGGCTTTGCATTTGGCGCAGTTGCCCTTGGTCTGGCAATGGGCGCAATTCAGTATCTCCCCGTGCGTGAATACGTCGCATGGTCTCCCCGTGCAGGTGGTCTATCGGACTATGCAACGGCGGTCACCTATGCCTGGCCTTTGAAGGAGCTGTTTGACGCGTATTTGCCGCAATTCACGGGGATGATCGACGGCTACTGGGGTGAAAACGCAATCCACCTGCACAGTGACTACCTCGGCGCCACAGCTTTGCTGCTGGCCGGTGCATCGTTCTCGAAGCTGGGCCGAGATCCCCGGAAGGGATTCTTGCTCTTCTGGATGGTCACGATCGTCATCGCACTGCTGTGGGCGCTTGGCGGCGATACTCCTTTCTATCACATACCGTACGCGATCATACCAGGCACAAAATATTTCCGCGCGCCGGCGACGGTGTTTTTCGTCGGCATGATGGGAATATCAGTACTGTCGGCAGCGGGGATCGAGCGCGTTCTCACGCGCGAGCTTTCCTACAAATACTGTTTCGCGTGGCTCGGAGTCGCGATTGTCATCGCAGGTCTCGCGGTGACCGGAGTCATTACTGATTTCGCGCAGGCTCTCGCTTCCGACGACATGCTGGATGCAGTCAACGCGAATGCAGGTAATGTGATTTTCGGCGCATGGCGATCGCTTG
>JANYKY010000016.1 GCA_025357975.1 Gemmatimonadaceae bacterium | reverse complement strand
CCGCCCGGCGTGCCGGCGGCGCGACCCATCATCGAGTCGTCTGCAAAGATGTACAGACGCGTCATTGCATCCCCAGCTGTGATCGCCGGATGCGTTGGCTTGCCGGTATACTTCAATGGGAGCCTGGCTTGCGCTCCGGCAGCATGCGAAAACGAAAGCAGAATGGCGGCAACGAGAAGTGCCGCGTTCACGGGACGTCGGGTCATACGCGTTATTTCTGGGTTCTGCTGAACGCGTCCACGTCGTCGAATTGCTGAAGCTTCTCGACGTGCATCCATGTGTGCTCCTCACCCACTCGCGTGAGCAAAGAGAGTATCTCCGCGTTTGACAAATTGTCGTTACGATCTTTCTTCATGAAGCGGCAACGGTATTGATCGACGAGCGTCACATGTCTCTCGCTCTCGACGGGGTACACAGTGTTTCCGCGGTTGCCGATCATTTGCAGATTCACCGTCGTACCTGCGATCACGTCATTGAGAGCTTCGGCAAGTTCCGCTGGCTGAAGCCTGCTTTCGATGAAGACATCGACGCCGGTGACTTGCCGTGAGCCGACTTTCGACGCCTGAACTTCGCGGGACGCCGGAGAAATCTTCACAGCTCGAAAATCCTTCGGCCCTTCAGTGCTCGACACGCGGCCGAGGTTTGCAATGATGGCATCGGCAAATTCCTTCGTTCCCGTAGCCGGCGAATTGCCCGGCATGTCGCTGCTCCGAATCCCGCTCTCGAGCGTAACGAGCACGGCCTGCTCGATGTTATGAGCCGCGGCCCCTTCCCCGACGTGCCGAAGCATCATGGCCGCGCTGAGAATGATCGCTGTTGGATTCGCCATATTCTTGCCGGCGATATCAGGCGCTGAGCCGTGCACAGCTTCGAAGATCGCGGCGTCATTGCCGATATTCGCTGACGGGGCGAAACCGAGCCCACCGGTCAATCCGGACGTCAGGTCGCTCAGGATGTCGCCGTTCATGTTCGTCGTCACAATGACGTCGAATTGTTCCGGACGCATCGCGAGCTGGTGCGCGCAGTTGTCGATGAGAATGTGCTTCGCCTCGATCTGCGGATATCTCGGGGCAATCTCTTCAAACGTGTGTTGAAGCATGCCTTCAGTGAGCTTCATGATGTTCGCTTTCGTCGCGCAGTGGACGCGCTTTCTCTGTGCGGCGACAGCGAATTCGAACGCCAGCTCCACAATCTTCTCGCAACCCGTACGTGAGATGATCTTGAGAGCCTGCGCCACGCCGGGCGTCTGCATGTACTCGATGCCGGTGTAGAGATCCTCCACATTTTCGCGTACGATTACGATGTCCAGCTTGCGTCCGGTAAACGGCGTAGTTACGCCGGGAAGCTCTCGAACCGGCCGCAGATTTCCGAAAGTTTCGAACAACGTCCGAAGTGTCACGTTCGCGCTCTTGTTACCGTGACCGATTGGCGTTTCCAGCGGCCCCTTGAGGACCACTTTCGTGTTCTCTATCGACTCTATCGTCTCACGCGGGACACCGCTGACAACTCCCTTGGCAAACGAGCTCGCGCCGGCCTGCTGCACGTCGGCTTCGATGCCAACACCAGTGGCCTCGATCACTTTCAGGGCTGCCGATATGACTTCCGGGCCAATTCCGTCGCCTGGAATGACCGTAATTTTTCTGTTGTGGAATAGCATGATGTCAACTTAAACAAGGCACTGGGCATGCCATACTCACCGCGTTGACCCCCCTTTGGCGGCGGGTTACTATGCTATGGGCGCGTTCTCACGAGGATGAGCTCATTTGCGTGCGTAGCTCAGTTGGATAGAGCGTCGGCCTCCGGAGCCGAAGGTCGTGGGTTCGAGTCCCGCCGCGCGCATCCCGTTGCACATTCGTACTTTTATTCGCGTGAAACGACTTCTCGCGGTCATTGCGCTCCTGGCCGGCGCCATCTCACTCGGCGCTCAGCAGCCGCCAGTCTCGAGCATCCTTATTCCTGACGCCGTGTTCGACGGCGTCACGCTCAACCCCCACCGCGGCTGGATAGTTGTGGTAACAGGTAATTCCATTACCTACGCAGGGCCGGAATCGGGCACGCGCGTTCCCCTTGCGTCTCGAAGGTTGGCGATGCCCGGAATGACACTGCTTCCGGGTCTCATCGACGCACACGTTCACTTTTTTCTGCATCCGTATAACGAGACACCGTGGAACGTTCAGGTGCTCGAGGAGCCGCTGTCACTTCGCGTTGCTCGGGCGACGATTCACGCCCGCAACACTCTGCTCGCGGGCTTCACGACTGTCCGCGACCTCGGAACCGAAGGCGCAGGATACTCGGACGCCGGTCTAAAGCAGGCGATCAATACCGGAATCATTCCCGGACCTCGAATGCTCATCGCATCCAAGGCGATCGTGGCGACTGGTTCATACGGACCATCTCGAACAGCATACGCTTACGAGACGCCACTGGGCGCCGAGGAGGCCGATGGGCCGGGGATCGTCCACGCCGTCCGCGATCAGATCGGCCACGGCGCGGACTGGGTCAAGCTGTACGGTGACTACCGGTGGGGACCGAACGGCGAAGCAATGCCGACGTTCTCGGCCGATGAAATGAAAATCGCGGCGCAGACTGCGCACTCATCAGGCCGCGAGATGGCAGTGCATGCAGCAACGGCTGAGGGAATGATGCGCGCCGTTATGGGTGGAGCGAAAACAATCGAGCACGGTGATGAAGGCACACCAGAAGTATTCAGGGCAATGGCACGAGCGGGAGTAGCCTATTGCCCGACGCTCGCCGCTACCGAGTCAATTCAGTCGTATCGCGGCTGGAAGAAAGGTTCAGCGCCGCCCCCAGAAGCAGTTACCAAGAAACACCGCGCATTCGCCGCCGCGCGCGCGGCGCACGTCACCTTTATCAATGGAAGTGACGCCGGCGTATTCACTCACGGAAATAACGCGCTCGAACTCGAGTTGCTCGCTGAATACGGGATGCCAGCGGCGGAGGTTCTTCGAACCGCTACCTCGCAAACGGCTAAGGTCCTTGGGATGGGTTCGATGGTCGGCACAATCGCGCCGGGAATGCGCGCGGATCTTGTCGCCGTCGTCGGTGACCCAACCGTCAACATCTCGAACGTACGACTCGTCCGCTTTGTAATGAAGGATGGAGCCGTTTACAGAAACGAGTTGCCTGTCAGGTAAGAAACGCCTGCGCGCCCTCTGCTCCGTTCTACTTGGCCGCGCTGACTGCTGCCAGCTAATCTGGCTGCCTGCTTAACTGCAACCGCGTCTCCCAATCATGCCTTTTGCCTTTGTCGTTTAGCAGGTAGCGAGATTAGCTGGAGGCAGATAGCGCGTCTGAATCGAGTGACTGCGACGGCGCAGATCGGTTTTGCATTTGTCGTTCTCGAGATTAAAAGAAGAATGTTCCGTTCGCCCCTTCGAACCTCGGGTTGACGATGTTGTTGAATATCGACCCGAACGTATACGACAGACTGACCCCCGCGAAATAGGAATACGAAGTCGAAAGCTGCCGGCGCTGCAGCAGAATCTCGTCGTTCGTTGCGCCTCCTTTCCCGAGATAGATCTGGTCTCTCAGCAGCGACAGGCTTCCGTATAAGCTGAGGCTGAAGCCCTTGAAGAGTCGCGCGTTCACCGTGTTGAACAGCACCAGCCGCCGCTTGCTGAAATCATCCAGATAGTTCGCGCCTTCAATGGAGCCGGCGATGGACCCCCATGGTTGAGTCATGCCAATCGACGCCGTCAACGTCTCATCCGGGCGGACCTCCGAAATCTTGTCGAAAATTGTCGTATCGACGTACCGGTATGCATTTACGCCGAGGGAATACTG
>JANYKY010000501.1 GCA_025357975.1 Gemmatimonadaceae bacterium | reverse complement strand
CCCCACACCTGTTGAGCAACGTTGCGGTTGTAGCGTAACTGTGAAAGAGGAATGCGAAACTCCGCATACCATCCTTTCGAATCCTGGCTGGTTGCGCCTTCCCACACCGCGTCCCATGAGTTGTCCTGGTTACCACTCGAGCTCACTGTCGCATCGCGCCGCGCACCACCGGCAGAAAGACGGAAGATGAACGCGCTGAGATGATCGTGATAACTGTCCAGCGAGACTTCGACGATGTCGCCGTCCACCGAATCGTCGCGGCGCGCCAGCTGCGACTGAATCCTGGCGGGCTCGCGGTCGTAGAGGCGCCAACCGACATAAATCGCATCGTCATCGATGAGAATTCGCACTTCGGTTTTTTCGGACGCCAGAGCGCCTTCATCAGGATCGTGTTGACGAAAATTCGTAACCGGAGGCGCCGCATCCCACGCCGCTTCGTCCATCTTGCCGTCGATCTGAATCGGACCGTTTCGCCGTGCGGCGACCGCGGTGGGCGTCTGGTCGTGGGGTAGAACGCCGACCGTAGACTTGAGTACCGGCGTCTGCCCACGAAGTGCCGGCGGTGAAGCCAGGGCACAGGCAAGGATAAGGGCAACTGCGCATTGGCCTGAAAAGCGATTATGCATGCGAGCGATGGAGTTTGGTGACGGAAAGTCAGTATGTGACAATCACTATCACCAGAACGTTTTGAGTTTGCGAAATGTGTCAACCGATGCCCGAGCGAGTTATCCGCGACGCTCAAACCTTACAAACTCAGGTCACGTTTCACCGCCCGCTTGCAAACCCGTTACATAGCAGGCTCGCACCATCAGGCTGGAACGGGGACGACCTCCGCCATGTCAGGGATCACTGGCTTGAAATCAAGCCGCCGCCGAAATTCGCGCCTGAGTAACAGCATGCTCAACGCGAGCTGAATAAAAACGGAGGTGACAGATAAATACCAAATCCAGTTGAGCTGGAATCCGGACATTCTCGAAAGCAAATAGACGGGGAGAGCGACAATGACGACACGGACCCCGGAAGTGACGAGTGACGGAACGGTGTTCCCCATCGCCTGAAACATGCTCGCGGCGACGAAAATCAAGCCCGACGCGACGAAGTTCCATGACACTATTCGCAGGTAGCTGGCGGCAACCGTAATGACCGCGGGATCTTTCGAAAAAATCCTGATGAATGCCTCGGGTGCAATGTTGCAGAGGATTGCGAGAAACAGCATCAGCACCGTGGCCATCAGCGCCCCATCGCGGAATGTGTCCTTGACTCGTTGCGCGTGCCGAGCTCCAAAGTTCTGGCCCGCGACCGGCGCGACCGCGAACCCAAGCGCGACAACGGGCATAAAACCGGCTTGAATCACGCGCATGCCAATTCCGAATCCCGCCTGCGCCGACGCGCCAAATGGACGCATGATCGAATAGACGATCACGAGATAGAGCGCTGTAATCGCGAACTCGAATCCAGCCGGAAGACCGATTGCCAGAATCTTCTTCCAGAGCAGGATTTTCGGACCCCAGTCGGCTACGACGAAATGCAGATACGCATCTTTCCTGACGAAATACATCGTCAACCATATAACGCCGACGATGATCGCGATGAGGGACGAGATCGCAGCGCCAGCGACGCCGAATGGACGGCCTGTTCCCCAGCCGAATATCAGGAACGGCGCAAGGACGATGTTGATGATGACGGTCGTCGTCGAAACGAGCATTCCTGGCTTGAAATTCCCGACTGCGCGTAACGCCGCACCCATCGCAACGAGCGCGAACTGCAGTGCCATCGCCGGTATGAACCACTTCAGATATTCTACAGCGAGCCTGGCTGTGTTCGGATCGGCACTCATCGATGACGCGTAAGGTTTCATCACGAGCAGCCCGACGATCAGGAAGACAAAGCCCGTTATCATTGCCAGCACCTGACTTTGATTGAACAACAACAACGCGTGCACATGGTCTTTTCGACCGACCGCATGCGATACTACCGTCGTTGTCCCGACCCCGAGCATCTGCGTCAGTCCGAGCACTATAAACGTTAGATTTCCGGCGATGCTGACCGCCGCGATAGTATCGGTACCGAGCCTCCCCACCCAGTATAGATCGACGAGGAAATAAAGCGTCTGGAATACCATCGCCACGAGCATGAACCCGGTGGTCTTGAGCAAATGGCGGGTTACTGGTCCCGTAGTCAGATCCTGCATCCGTCCAGATAGCGAAATTCGGGCGGCTTTGGCAAGGTCGCCGATTATCTTCAAACATGAACGTTCTCGTGGTGCAAGTGCGCGGTTCTCGATTCGGAATACCGGCTGACCTCGTAGTCGAGCTCATCCGCGCAGTAGCCATTAGCCCACTTCCCGGTGCACCTCCAGTCATCTCGGGGATAATCAACGTTCGGGGCTCTCTCACACCAGTCATCGATCCAGCCGTGCGGTTTGGGCAGCAAGAGCAGGCTGTTAAACCGTCAGACAATTTTGTTCTCGTCGCGATGCCATCACGCATCGTCGCGCTTCGTGTCGATATTGCGAACGACCTCGAAGAGATCGACGATGCGGACATCAAGACTGCAGAATCAGTTTCATCGACCGCGACGCGGCTCGCGGGAGTCGCTACGCTCGCCGATGGTCTCGTTGTCATCTATGATCCGGCGAGCTTTCTCGACGAAGCGGAAAACATGGCGCTGGGAAATGCGCTCGCGCTGGCGGCAGGCTGAGTTCTTCGTTGCCGAGTGCGAAATTAAAAACAGCCGGCTGGTCTCGCACCGAGTTTGGCCGGATAGCACGTGAAGTCGAGGAGCTCACGGGGATAGTGTTTCCCGCGAACCGCATCGCTTCTTCTGAAGCCGGCATGCTCCGCGCGATGTCCAAGCTTGGCATCACCAGCCCGGTGACTCTCGAGCTTGCAGTTTCGAAACCAGGGCCGGCTCGCGACGCATTGATGGCGGAGCTGACGATTGGCGAATCGTACTTCTTTCGTGAGCCCGCTCAGCTTCGTTTCTTTGCCGAAGATCTTCTGGCCGAGTGGAGTGCGTCATGGCCCGCGGAAAGAAGGCTTCGTGTGCTGAGCGCCGGATGCGCTGGCGGACAGGAGCCTTACTCTATCGCCATCGCGCTTCGCGAAAAGAACTGGGCGCGCCCGCATACTATAGTCGGAACCGATCTCTCGGAATCGCGGCTCGCGCTCGCACGCGAGGCGACATTCAGCAAGTGGTCGCTGAGAACGATGCCGGAAGACCGAATCCGGCGGTGGTTTCGCCGGGACGGAGTCAAATACACGCTCGACAAAGGTGTCGCTCGCGACGTCGAGTTCATGCCGATGAATCTGGCCGCAGCATTCCCACCACACCTTGGGATGCAGGACGCCATTTTCTGTCGCAACGTTCTCATTTATTTCGACATTCCAACGATCAAACAGATCGCTGATCGTCTACTGGCCGCACTTTCTCCCGATGGTTGGCTTTTCCTCGGCGCATCCGACCCGCACATTGCCGACCTGACCTCCTGCGAGGCAGTGGTCCTTCCGGGCGCTACTGCGTATCGGCGTTGTAGCGAACCGCTCAGCGGCTACACGTTGCGTAATGTTCCGCTGACGCTCATCGAGCCAGTGTCCGAACCGGGGATCGACACTGACTCGTTCATCGCCCGCGACGATGGGGCCGAAGAGATTTATGCCGATGACATGCCGTCCGCCTCCGCTCAGGCGTCTCTCGCAGGCACTCCCACTACTGTAGTAGAGGACCCATCTCGCCTTGCCGCCCAATCCATCCGTTCCCTGGCGAATCAAGGCGCGCTGGATCAGGCGGGAAGGGAGTTGTCCGCGTCACTCGAGAAGTACCCGGAAAGCGCCGAGCTGCATTTGCTCGAATCGATTCTTCAGGCCGAGGCGGGGCGATGGAATGAAGCTGAGCGTGCGGCCAGGCGAGCGCTGTACCTGGACCGCACGCTGACGCTTGCCCATGTCGCACTTGGGGACGCGCTGGGGAGAAAAGGAGACAAACATGGAGCGCGCCGC
>JANYKY010000391.1 GCA_025357975.1 Gemmatimonadaceae bacterium | reverse complement strand
CGACGAGCCGCTCCTCTCTCAGCAGCCTGTTGACCAGTGAGGATTTCCCAACATTAGGACGCCCGATTACGGCGACGCGCAGCGCTTCAGCGATTTCCTCTGTCGCGACCGGTATCTGGCTCACCACGACATCCAGCATATCACCGGAGTTCTTGCCGTTGACTGCGGAGACGGGAATGACATCGCCGGCGCCGAGCGCATAGAACTCGTAGAAATCTGTGGAAGCCGGATCGTCCACCTTGTTGGCGACGAGAACCCACGGTTTACGGGACTCGCGCAGCAGCTCGACCACCCTCGAATCGCTCGGATGCAGTCCGGCTTTCGCGTCGACGACGAGCATCATGAGATCGGACTCTGCGATGGCCTCGAGAACCTGGCGGCGAATCTCCAGGTCCATCGGCAGATGTGGATCATCGGTGAGCCCGCCCGTATCGACGAGCCAGAAATTGCGACCGTTCCACTCAGCACGGGCAAAATGACGGTCACGGGTCGTGCCCGCCTCGCCGCTTACGATTGCGCTTCCATCTCCGATGATTCTGTTGAAAAGTGCGGATTTCCCTACATTTGGCCGCCCAACAATGGCGACTACTGGAATATTCATGCTGCCAACGCGAGTGCTTCGCTGCCTAAAATGTCAATGAAGTCGTACGAGGGATGTACAGGCATCGGAAAAGTTTCCCGAAGCTCGTCGAATGACACGTCGTCGAGAAAGACGCGGTCTTCGTTGATCGTTTCGCCCGGGATCAGGGCGAGGTCGAGATCGACACGGCCATTCAACGCGCGGGCGATGTCCGCGCCGACGAGTAACCCGGCGGTCGTGATGGTCGGGCCGAACAGCGTGTTCTCGGTGGGGATCAGCTCAAAGATCGCACCGGTCGCCGCCGCAATTTTGTCCAGCAAATCGGGCATCAATCCGGCCATTGCCTTTCCTGTCACAATGCCGATCCGCATTCCATCGAGTCGCGGCAGATCCGAAAGTCCTTCAGCCACGCGGACTCTCAGTTGAGTGATGGATCCGATCCCATTTTCGATTTGCGCAAAATCTCCATAGTGATCGGCACCGGGTAGCTCGGCGCCGGCGAGAAGATATAGCTCATCGGAGCCGAATACCCACGTGTCACCATCACGCTCGCGCCTGGCGCGATCGCTCCACCGGTCCACCTGAACGATCAGCTCGCGTGCCTTAGATGCGTTCATGGACTCACCACTGTAGAGATGCGAAAACTGGGTAAGACCGACGGGAACGACTGCAGCGGAGATTACTGCGTCGCCAAGATTCCAGAGGTCCGACAGAGATTCCTCCAGCACATCGCCATCGTTGAGGCCCGGCACGACGACCATCTGGCAGTGAAACTGGATCCCGCCGTGCGCCAATCGTGTGAGCTGGCCGATGATATCTGGAACGCGTGGATTGTTGAGGAGGATTTTCCGCGCTTCCCAGTTGGTCGCGTGCACCGACACGTAAAGAGGTGACAGGCGATACTCCAAAATGCGCGCAATGTCCTTCTCTTTGACGTTCGAGAGGGTCGCAAAATTCCCGTACGTAAACGAGAGACGGTAGTCGTCGTCGCGAATGTACAGATTCTTCCTCAGACCCTTCGGGAGTCCCTCGATAAAGCAGAACTCACAACGGTTGGCGCAGCGCCTGACGTTAGGAGGCTCGAGGGCCAGGCCCAGCGATTCGCCATCGGAACGCCCGATCTCGTAGATAACCTCTTCACCATTCGGCTGCCGAGCCTCGACGATCAGCTCGTCTTCGGCCGACAGGAATTCCCAGTCCAGAAAGTCGCCGATTGCCCGCCCGTTGATCGAGTGGAGCTCCGTTCCAGGAACGATTCCGATCTCTTCGGCGATGCTTTGGGGGTAAACTCGGGCAACTCTAACCATGGCTCAAGTAATTTATAGCTCCCACGCCCGAAAACCAACTCTTACCGAGGTTTACGCCGTCTAGACTGGTGCATTTGCGGCAAGCGTTTCGAGGAGCTTGCGGGCCTGTTCGGAGTTGAATCCCGGCACCTTTGCGATCGCTTCTTCGCCGGCGTCGCGAACACCTTGAACGCTGCCAAATTCCACGATCAGGCGACGCCGCTTGACGGGCCCAATACCTGGGACCTTCAAGAGCTCGGACGTCACCGTTCGCATCGTCCGGCGTTTGCGGTTATAGGTGATCGCAAATCGGTGCGCCTCGTCTCGGAGCTGCTGCAACATTCTCAATGCCGTGGACCGGCGGGACATCCGTATCGGATCGGCCCTGCCCCAGACAAAGACTTCTTCATCCCGCTTGGCCAGGCTGATCAGGGGACGATCGCCAAGCCCGAGCGCCTCGAGCGCTTCGTGAGCGGATGAAAGCTGACCCTTCCCCCCGTCCACGACGACCAAATCAGGAAGCGCCTTGTCATCCGCCATACGCCGGACGAAATACCGCGTGACGACTTCACGCATCGATGCAAAGTCATCCGTCCCTTCAACGGTCTTCACCTTGAACTTGCGATACTCGCCCCGTTTCGCACGTCCGTTCTCGAACCATACGCAGGACCCGACAGTGTCAGTGCCTTGTGTGGTCGATATGTCGAAGCAGGCCATCGTTCTCGGCAGCTTCTGCAAGTGCAACTCACGAGCAAGCTCGTAGACAGGGTCGCCGGCGCGAGTGCTCCCTTCGATGCTCGAGAGTTTCAACTCTTCGAGCAGATGCCTCGCGTTCTGCTGGCCAAGCTCGATCAGCTCTCTTCGCGGGCCGCGCTGCGGTACCTGAATACGAATGTGGTCCAGCGATTCTTCGAGCAGCTCCCGATCCCCAAAATCGAACGGAACGAGGAGATCGCGAGCCTTCTCGGCCATCGAGACGTAGCTGCCGGCAAGATACGCTGACAGGATAGTGGCGTCCTCTTCGCCTTCGATGTTGACGAGAAAGCGATGCTCTCTCGAAAGAAGCTTTCCGCTCCTGACTCGCATCAGCACAACGCATGCGTCGTCCGCATCTCGCGCGTAGCCGATCACGTCGCGATCCCCCCCCTCGACTTCAAGCACAACGGTTGGCTCTTCCATCCTGCCGACGTGATTCAGTGCGTCACGGAGTTCCGCCGCCCTCTCGAAATCGAGTGATTCCGCGGCGAGCTCCATGCGGTCACGTATATGTTTGGCAACCTCTTGCGGTTTTCCGTCGAGAAAGAGAATCACCTCATCGATCATCGACCGGTAATCGTGCTGATTCTGGGCGAGAATGCACGGCGCCTTACAACGCTTGATGAAATAATCAAGACACGGACGCTCCGGCATCTCGTTCGGCATATCGAAGTTGCACGATCGCACCGTGAAGATGCGCTTCACGACATTGAGCGCGCGCCGCATGGATCCCACGTCGGTATACGGCCCGAAGTATCGTGCACCATCATTCTGCAGCTGGCGTGTCACGTATACTCGCGGGAACGGCTCCTGCACCGTGACCTTGATGTACGGATAAGATTTGTCATCGCGGAGGGCGATGTTGAACCGTGGCCGGTATTCCTTGATGAGATTCGCTTCGAGGATGAGCGCGTGCGCTTCCGAAGGGACAACAATCGTCTCGAGATCTGCGATCTGATTTACGAGGTGCCGGGTTTTCGCGCTCTCAATGTGGTCCTGCCCGAAATAACTGCGCACGCGTGAGCGAAGCCGCTTCGCCTTCCCCACATAAAGGATGCGACCGTCAGCACCCTTCCAGAGGTAAACACCGGGCCCATCAGGCAGGTGCGGCAGCTTGGAGGCGACGGTCTCCGGGACGTGAATCATTCTCTAATTATACCAACGGTTCTCCGTTCGAGAACTTAGGCGCGTCGCAGAAGCCGCCCAGTCATCGCACGCGCCTCTTTGATTCCGATCAGAGTCGTGATGACGATAAACGCAAGGCCGTAGGTTGCGAGTATCAGCACCGCCACGATAACAGTATGCGTCCCGCTCAATGGGATCTTGACTGCCCAGGCAAAGCCTGCCGCGGCGGCCGCGGACAGCCAGAGCTTCAGCGTGTATCTCCACGACACCGACGTACGCCC
>JANYKY010000387.1 GCA_025357975.1 Gemmatimonadaceae bacterium | reverse complement strand
CGTACCATAGACCGCCAGTTGAGGCGGCTCTATTATTACCTGAAGACCCTTAGCGCAGATGAGAGAGATGGCTACCAGAACTCTTCCAGACAGAAAATCCGCCAGCAGCCCGCAGTCCGGCCTTTCGGCCGGCGAGCTTGTTCGCGCGTATCGGAACATGCTCCTGTCGCGTCGGCTGGACGACAAGGAAGTCCAGCTCAAGCGCCAGAACAAGATTTTTTTCCAGATCTCGGGCGCTGGTCACGAGGCTGTTTTGACGGCCGCTGCGATGGCGCTAAAGCCCTCGTACGACTGGTTTTACACTTACTATCGCGATCGCGCCCTCTGCCTCGAATTGGGCGTGTCCCCGGCGGAGATGTTGTATGAAGCAGTCGGCGCGGCGAAGGATCCAGCTTCGGGCGGAAGGCAGATGCCGAGTCACTGGGGGCACAAGGATTACAACATCGTATCCGCGTCGTCTCCAACGGGGACCCAGTTCCTTCAGGCCGTTGGATCGGCCGAAGCGAGTCTGAGGGCGAAGCTGCTTGGGATAAGTGAGGGCTTCAACCAGGATGAAGTCGTCCTCGTGACGACTGGAGACGGCACCACGAGTGAAGGCGAGTTCTGGGAATCGCTGAACTCCGCGTCGAACCTGAAGCTGCCGGTAGTCTATCTCGTCGAGGACAATGGCTATGCGATATCTGTCCCCGTCGAGGTCAACACTGCGGGCGGGTCGATTTCGAAGCTCGTGAGATCATTTCCGAATTTCCTCGTCGAGGAAGTTGACGGGTGCGACTTCGTCGCGAGCTACGAGGTGATGAAGCGGGCCGTACAATATGCGCGGGACAGGAAAGGCCCAGCGCTGGTTCATGCGCAGGTAATCCGGCCGTATTCACATTCGTTGTCGGATGATGAAACGATGTATCGTCCGGCATCGGAGCGTGAGGCTGATGCAGCCCGCGATCCGATCATGATCTTCCCGAAGTGGCTGGTTTCAGAAGGGCATGCCACCGATGCCGACCTGAAGACAATCGAGGAAGAGATCGATGCGCTCGTTCTGGCGGCAACCGATGACGCGCTTGCTCAGCCACAGCCGACTGCCGATACCATTTACTACGGCGTATACTCGCCTGACGTCGACCCGACGAGCGAGCAATTCGATACCGAGGACGATCCGAAGTTCACGGGCGATCCGACGACAATGGTCGATCTTCTCAATGCGTGCATGAAAGATGAGATGCGCCGCGATGGGAAGATTCTCATGTTCGGCGAAGACGTTGCGGACGTCTCGCGTGAGGAGCACCTCGGCAAAGTCAAAGGCAAAGGCGGCGTCTTCAAAGTGACGTGGGGCCTTCAGAAAGAGTTCGGGAGTGCCCGGGTTTACAACTCGCCACTGGCCGAAGCGAATATTGTCGGCCGCGCGATTGGCTTGGCGATCCGAGGATTCAAGCCAGTGGTCGAAGTTCAGTTCTTCGATTACATCTGGCCTGCGTACATGCAGATCCGCGACGAGCTTGCGACAATGCGGTGGAGATCGAATAACAATTTCGCCGCCCCGGTCGTGATTCGAACGACTTATGGCGGTTATATCCGCGGCGCGGTTTACCACTCCCAGACAGGCGCTTCGCTGTTTACGCATTGCCCGGGGTTGCGAGTTGTGTGTCCCGCAACGGCGCTGGATGCAAGCGGGCTACTTCGTACGGCGATTCGCTGTGAGGACCCCGTCATCTTTCTCGAGCATAAGCACCTCTACCGTCAGACCTACAACAAGAGTGCTAATCCAGGCGCGAATTTCATGATTCCGTTCGGGAAGGCGAAGACAGTTCGCGAGGGAAGCGACGTTACGCTCGTCACTTACGGCGCAACGCTGCAGCGGGCGATCACCGCAGCGAATGCAGTTGCGGAAGAGGGGATTTCTGTCGAGGTGATCGATCTCCGCACGTTGAGCCCGTGGGACCGTGAGATGGTGTTCGCGTCGGTCAAGAAGACCTCGCGAGTGATCGTGGCGTACGAGGATTCACTCTCGTGGGGATACGGCGCTGAGATCGCGGCGGAGATTGCCAACGAGTGTTTTGCGTGGCTCGATGCGCCAGTGAAACGCGTTGCGTCGAGCGATACTTTCGTCGGCTATGCTCCGCAGCTCGAGGATGCAATTCTTCCGCAGGTTGAGACGTTCAAGGTCGCTTATCGCGAGATCGCCAGGTACTGACCCGTTGCTTTGCATCGACTACAAAGCGATGCGGCGCTATCGCGAACCTCTGCCGGGCCCATGATTCCGCGAAGATCGCGACGATGGCGCCCGGGTCGACGACGGGCGGCTCGAGGGTGACCGATTCGATGACCCTGATGGCGCAGGAGCACCACCACCACCGCGACGCGCAGCTTTCGCAGCAGAACGCGCACGATCCTCCGCCTTCTTCTTCCTGATCTCTGCGATTCTCTCCTGCAACGGAACTTCGAGGCGCTGCGCCGGGCGAGCGTTGTAATCGAATCCGTCGACGACGACGCGCGGGAGTTTCTTGTTGATAGCGCGCTCGATCGCCCTGATGTCGGCCTCCTCGTCAGGGCAATAGAACGTGAAGGCTTCGCCAGTCATCTCGGCTCTGCCGGTACGGCCAACACGATGGATGTAATCCTCCGCAGCAGGAGGAGCATCGAAGTTCACGACGTGGCCGAGGGCTTCGACGTCGATACCGCGGGCGGCGATATCTGTTGCAACAAGTACTCTGTACTTGCCGCTCTTGAACCCGGCGAGCGCCTCAGTTCTTTGGCCCTGCGACCGATTTCCATGAATACGCTCGGCCGCAATGCCATTGCGGACCAGATATTCGGCAAGACGGTTGGCGCGATGCTTCGTACGTGTGAACACCAGCGCCTCCTTCATGTCGCCGCGTTTTAGAAGCTCCAGGAACAACGCCGACTTGAGCTCCTGCGGAACAGGATAGAGCGCCTGTGTGATTCCCATCGCCGGCGTTGAATTGCGGTCGAGGTTGATCGTCGCGGGATTCTTCAACATCTGGCCGGCGAGCGAGGCAATCGGCCCCGGCATGGTCGCGCTGAAGAAAAGAGTCTGCCGTTTTGTCGGCAGGGATTTCAGAATTCGCTTGATGTCGGGAAGAAATCCCATGTCGAGCATTCGGTCTGCTTCATCGAGAACCAGGTGTTCGATCTTGTCGAGCCGCGCGTATGGCGATTTCATGTGATCGAGCAAACGGCCAGGGGTTGCGACGATGACGTCCACCCCGCTGCGAAGCGCGTGCTCCTGCGGCCCCATTCCCACTCCGCCAATCACTACTGCGGACGTTACCGGAGTATGAATCGCGATCGCGTCGAGCTGTTCGACAATCTGAGCCGCGAGCTCGCGTGTCGGAGTAAGGACGAGTGCGCGCGTTGTGCCACGAGGGCGCGAAATAAGCTTGTCGAGAATGGGCAATAGAAAGGCAGCGGTCTTGCCGCTTCCGGTGGACGCACACGCGAGCACGTCTCTTCCTGCAACAGCCGGCGGTATGGCGTCGGCCTGAATTGGCGTGGGGCGAACGAATCCCAGCTCCTTTAGTCCCTTGAGGAGGCTGGGATCGAGCTGTAATGAGCTGAAAGGCAATTAATTCTCTTGATGGGCAGTGAAGCGGCATGATACGGCTGCGCGCGGCCCACCTGGACCGCGCGCTTTTCGTACCCATGCAAGTTAGTCGATTGTCCCCGCAGAGGCGGATCAGTGCGGCGTATCTACCTTACCGGGGCGATCGAGACGAGTCATCGCGCGCTGGGCCTGATCGTTCAGAAGTCGCGTGGTGAACCGCTGCCCTTCGGAGATTCGCTCCACTTCCACCGCGATCGACTCCACCGCGATCTCGAGACGCGCGAGACGCGCATCGCTAACCGTTTCCTTGTCAGACGAGTCTCCACGGGTTACCTGCGCGTGTCTCACGGTTGCATCCGCGATCGCTCTCACGGAGATGGCGGCGGCGGCGCAGATGCCGACGACACCCAGCACGATTCCTGGATCACCCATCATTTCTCCTCTTTCTGGTCCTGCTGGTCAGATAGTTCCCAGTGAAACTTGTGCAGCACGCGATGAACAACGGGCGCGAGCAGCAGTGCACCTACGACAAGGAAAACGAGCCCGGAGTAAAGCGCGTACAACCCCGCAAAAATTTTTCCGCCCGGCGTCGCAATCGTCGCGACTGGTCCCATGCCGCCCAGTATCATGCTGGCGTTCAGAAATGCGTCGACCGCGGACAGCTTCTCGAATCCCATGTAGCCCGCCATTCCAATCCCAAGCGAAGCCGCGACGAGAATCCCCGCAATTGCGCCATGCTTGATGAGGCGATCGCGGAAATGTGCCCACGCAATGATGCGCTCGCCCTTGCTTTCATACCGCGCGATCGGGTCCTCGAACAGGCTCATCAGGTTTTTGGATTCAGGCTCAGCGCGTCACCGCGTAGTAAATCACATTGCATCGCTTGGCCAGTGTTCACTTCGTGCCAGTTCTTCGTGAAACTCACCGGCTAACGAGCCAGTTGAGCGCCTTAACCGACAGAATCGCTATTCCGACGGCCACGGCGGCAAGAACAACCAATCCGACGACAGTAAGTGCGATGGCGATCCGGCTCGAACGCCTGACCGCTTCAGGCTCACCGAGATGCTTGTCGAGCAACTCCGAATTGCGGATGTTTGCGCGAAATCCGACATCGAACAGGTCGCCAAGTACTGGTATTGACCCTACGAGAGTATCAGTGCCAAGGTTCAACAACATTTTGGCTAACACTGACCGGGGCACTCCCATGCGTGCTGCGGTGAGCACGATGTATCCGGAAAAGACAGCCCCGGCGAGATCGCCTACGCCTGGAAAGAGACCGAGGATTGGGTCGAGGCCGAAGGTCACGCCGGTCCCTGGAATCTTGATTGCGGAGTCGAGCATACGAGCCAGAGCTCGTACGCGTGCCGCCTTTTCGGAGGCGACGACGCTGGTTGCGTCTGCCGGAGCGGAGGTTCGAGGTATCACGTAAATACTCTCAGTCGAGAATCATGCCGCGGGCGGGCCAAAGCCTTTGCGATGAATCCAAAGCGCGCGCGCGAGAGCGATACCTCCAAATCCGAACACCGCGTTGAACAATGCAAAAGCGTACATCGACTGGGTGGCGAACATCACCGCCGTGTAGATCTGGTAAACAACAAGTGCGGCGATGATGACGAGCAGGAACGGAATGAGTCTGGCGAATGCGCTCATGAGATGAACTGGTTCAGGTACGAAATACAAAGCGGGGCAGCCACCGTGGCTACCCCGCAAAGATGAAACATTCAGAAGGTTAGTGCTTGAAGATGCCCCTGATTTTCCTTGCGGC
>JANYKY010000187.1 GCA_025357975.1 Gemmatimonadaceae bacterium | reverse complement strand
GAAAGCGCCGCTGCCCGGCGGGCAGGAGTCCCCATGCGCTGCTGTCCAAAGACGTCGCTGTATCTGTTCTGCCACCCATTCACATAGGAACTGACACCCCACAGCTCCTGGCGGCAAATGCGTGTTCCGATGCTCGATTCGAGCGATCCGCGGAGGACGCCGTATGTGATCCACTCTGGCTTACCGATGAGAGCTGCGGTGTCCAGACGATTCAAAGTCTCGAGAACATGATCCTGGTAGCGTTGCCATCTCGAAAGCGCTGTCGGGGTGTTGTCGGTAATGCGGCTCGCAAGAGGAGCCATCCAGCCGGTGTCGGAAGGAGCGGACTCGGGATTGTAATCAGTGCTCGCGCGCATGTAAGCCGTTGCGATCGAACTGACCTCGTCGCCCGGAGATGGCCTGTTCCATGTCCGAGCGGCGCAGAAAATCGTGACAATGACTGCCGCAGCTACGCCAGTGTAAAACCGCCTGAAGTCATACCTCACTTGGCCGCCATTCGGCGCGTCAATTCCTCGAGGAAGTTGAAGACCACGACGACCCCGAGATCTGTTCCACCTCGCCGACGGCTCATCACAAATCGCTGACCGTCGGATGACGGCGTGATCTGGGAACGAAAGGGGGTGGTGTAATAGTTCACCACCGAGAAGAGGGGCTTTGGTTGACCGGCCGAAAACAATGCACCGGGAACCACGGGAACCGCGACCAACTGTTGCGAATCGTCTATGAAGAACAGTTCCCGGCCGGTCGGGCTCCAGACAGGCGCGATACCGCCCGCCGTCGAAATCTGATATCGTCCCCCCGCAGTTTCAGGAAAGGGACGTACGTACACCTCGCGCCGGCCTGACTCGTTCGATGTGTATGCCAGCCACCGCCCGTCGGGCGAGATCGCCGGAGCGAGTTCTTCGGCAGGAGTGGCCACCAACGCACGCGCCACGGAGTCCACACCGGGCCGGATGGCCATTATGTCGCCGGCTCCAGGCTCCTGATTGTCGGTGCGAAACACAAGCCATTTGCCATCGGGCGACCAGACGTGGCCGCCTACAGCGCGAGGGTCCCCGGTCGTAAGGCGACGGACTGGGCCCTGGCCCGTTGCATCACGTTCATAGAGCCTCAATCTCGCGGATCCTGGTGTCTCGCGGTCGGACTGGTACGAGATGCGAGGGGTACCAGGACGCCATGATGGTCCAATGTTGGTATTGCCATCGAAGGTAAGCCGCACCCGGGGACCACCGTCCGTCGGCTGCACCCATAGGTGTATGATGCCGTCACCGCCGCCGATAGAGAGCACAAGCCGTCGGCCGTCGGGCGAGAAAGTTGTCGCCTCGGTAGACACGTGATCAGGTGCATCCCCAACAGGGCGCCCGGTCCCGGTTCGGTCAACCCAGACTGTCTGGAACGTTCCTTTACCACCAGCCACGTAGGTGAGCGTCCCACTCGGAGAAAGCGCGAGATCGGGGGCCGATCCGAGCGCAACGGTGTCCGTGAGCTCCCGGGCCGGGCCACTCGAGCGAAAAGTACGCGCATCGAAACGTATCGCCGACAGCACACCGTTTGACTTGACCGCTACCAGGTACCCCGTGCTCGCGTAGATCGCCCTTACCCCTTGCAGAATAATTTCCACGCGCCCCGTGGCAAAGTCCGAAATCCCGATCGCAAGGCGTTCAGGATCATTCGGCGACCTCTTGTTAACGACCGTTACTAATGCCCCTCTCGCGCCTGGAAGTACGTGAGGCCACAAAAAGGCAAGGTCGCCGCGCGCGGAATCAAGCCGTGCGATGAGTTTCTTCGTTCCACGGCGCGGGTCGATCCGCAGCAAGCCGTCCGTCCCGATAGCGTACAGCCAGCCGTCGGAGCCCCAATCGAGTCCGCCCCCAAAGTCAGCCACCGACAACAGCCCGAGGTCGGGAAGCGTGACAGGCACACCACCGGTCAGCGGCAGCACGTTGAGCTGGCGGGGCGCAGAGAGGTAGGCGATCGTGTCCCCCGACGGGGGAAAAGTGGCGCAACAACCCTCGCCGAGCGATTGGGAGAGCCGCCTGCCCTGCAGCTGGTCCCAGCGCCGGAACCAGAACTGAGTACGTGTGTCTACGCCGGGCCCAGCGTAGAGCACGCCAGATCCATCAGGCGCGGCGGCCAAGCTCGGAAGCGGCACGGTCAGGCTGGCCAGTTGCTGGCCCGCGCTGAACTGCATGAGCACGCGGGCACTCAATGCTGGTTCACCGCTTTGTCGTCGAAAGGCAATCGTACCGAGCACACCGGCGACGAGCGCCGCCACACCAATCAGCACGGCCAACATCGGCCGGACAGGTCGCATTTCCGGCCGTGAAGTCACATGGGCTCGCGTGCGCCGCGTAGTACCGGCACTTGCACCATCGCCGAGCGCATCCGCGAACGCCTTGGCACTGGCAAATCGATCGGCTGGCAGCTTCTCCAGTGCCGTGTGTACCGCCTCCGCCACATGCTCGGGGATAGTCTTCCGGAGCGAGATCGCGTCGGCCGGTTCAGCGGTCATCACCTTCGCGACAATTGCCTGCGCGGTGGGACCTGTGAACGGAGGCTCGCCGGTCAGCATCTCGTATGTCACGCAGCCGAGCGCGTAGATATCACTGCGCGCGTCCAGTTCGCGCTCCCCCATTGCCTGCTCGGGGCTCATGTACTGAGGTGTGCCAAGCGACATCCCGGTTTCGGTCATCCGGCCACCGGCTTTGCTGGCGGCGAGGGCAATTCCGAAATCGGCCACGAGGGCGCTGCCGTCGTGCAGCAGGATGTTCTCGGGCTTGATGTCCCGATGAATCACGCCGTGGCGATGTGCGTAGTCGAGCGCGCCCGCGATCTCGCTGGCAATCCGCACCGCTTCGTTAATCGGCAGCTGCTTCTCGCGCGTCATCCGGTCGCGGAGTGAGATCCCCTCGACGTATGGCATCACGTAAAAGAGGAACGAGTCGGCCGCGCCCGAATCGAACAATGGCAGGATGTGGGGATGCTGAAGATTTGCGGTGGTCCTGATCTCGGCGAGGAAGCGCTCCGCACCAATTACTGCGGCGAGCTCAGGCCGCAACACCTTGATAGCGACTTTGCGGTCGTGCTTGATATCCTGCGCGAGATATACGGTCGCCATGCCGCCGGCGCCGAGCTCGCGTTCGATGCCGTAGCGGTCGGCGAGGGACAAAGCGAGACGTTCGGGGACGCCGTTCATCACTTCAGTAACGGGGATTCGTTTTGCAGTGGGATCGTGCACTGCGCGAAACTACGGGTGCGCGCTAATGGTCGCCAGCACGAGTTCCCTCCTGCATGAACTCTTAAACAATGCCCTGTATATTCGCCGACCGAGGCGTGGCCGTGCAGGTTAGGTCCGCTTGGTCATCACAACGAATTCGAGCAAAATGAAAATTCCCCTGACATGGCGGTATCTGCTCGCGTTTTACTGTCTGGGCGCACTCATGGGCATGAGCCATGAGCTCGCCCATCACGTTACAGGATATGCGATCTGCGGCGAGTGGGGGTTCAAGACATTCAACAACTTCGAGCTCGCACAGGGTTGTTCGCTGGCGCATCCGCAAAGCTTCTGGTTAGCTACGCTTGCGGGGCCACTTCTGTTCAACTATCTGCCGCTCTGGATAGGATTCGTGATGATGCGCCGAGCGAATTCCGGTACACGCTTGTTCGGTGTGTCTCTGGTCCTGAGCACCGTGCCGGCGCTGCGCATCTTCTCGGTTCTGAAATCGGGCGACGAGACCTGGCTGGTGTATCATTTTTTTGGCAACGATACACTCGCACTCTGGATCATGAAGGCATGTGCGATGGCTCTGATTCTTCCGCCTCTTATTCTCGCGTGGAAGACAATCCACAATAGATACAAGCCGCTCGTGTATGGCCTGCTTTTTATCGGCGTCCCGATCACGGTTTTCTATCTCGTCGGAATCGTTCTCGAAGGGCTCATCATCAAGGACCACGTCCTGTCAGATACCGTGTGGGGCATGCCCTACATGGTTTTGCTTGCCGAAATACTTGCGTCGATCGGATACTCGATGTTGAAATCGCACTTGTGGCACCCGGCAGACGATAAACTTTCAAGCGGGAGCGCTCGTACCATCGCGCAAATGAGTTAGGACTCGGCCGCCAGCGCCGACCTATACTATTAGAAGTGGGACGCGAGTCTTCGGATTCGCCGCGCAATGACGGCTGCACCCCTCGGACACTCCTGCTGGCGGCCGTAGTCAACTCATCACAGCGAAAGGCGACCAGCGGTCTATCAGCGATACCTCCATGACCGGCTACGGATTTCCTTGCCTCGCCTCCGGTCGAAATTCATATTTGCGCGTTCAAATCTTCGATTAATGATCCTCGCAAGCGACTCCGCCTGGCTCCGCTACGTGACCGCGCAGAACCTCGACTCGTTGATGACCTTCTACGCTCCAGAAGTCGTGTCGTACGGCTTTGGACCACCCGCGGCAGGTTTCGACAAGGTGAAAGGCATGTATGCCGAGATGTTGAAAGGCAAGATGTCGAATCCAATGGTAACGTCGACCGATGTGCGGAGCGGATTGAGTCGGAAGATTGGCGCACTCGCGCCTTAATTGCTCGGCGCGTCAGCCAGTCTTTTTGCTGGCCAGCCGGAAGGCAGCTATGTTTTCGCCTCCCCACTAACCGAGAAACACTTGAAAACTTCGCAACTCGCCGCCGCGCTGGTCGTCTCCTTCGCCATCGCAATCCCCATGCACGCGCAGCAGAGCACCGCAGTGACAGAAGCGAGGGCGGTGGCTGAGAAATCAACTGCGGCCTTGAACAGTGGAGACTACAAGACGCTTTTTACCTACACCACAGATGACATCGAGTTGTTCACCGGCGTCTACACACCGCTTCTCTTCGTCGGAAAAGCGCAGTACATGGCATTCATCAATGGTCTCGCAAGCTACGCTTACGTTAACCTCGATGAGCGTGCGCCAAAATGCCGGGCGTATGGCTCCGAAACTGTGCTATGCAACAGTTATTTCGTCTTCACCACGGTGACAAAGACTGGCGTGACGGAGGTTCAGAGCGGACGCGAAAGCATGGCACTGGTGAAGCAAGGCGGACGCTGGATGATCGCCAACATGCATTTCTCGGGGATGTTTAACCGGTAGAGTCATTTATGAGCGACGTCCGGCGTATCTCAGTCGCTCTCGCTAACCGCTACACAGTCGAGCGCGAGCTCTCGTTGTACGACTCGGTGTATGCACCGCGACATCAAGCCCGAGAACATCATGATCGATGGCGGCCACGCAGTGCCCCTTTCGCACGTCATTACGCTATCGCTCGCAATGGAGTATGATGGCGCAGACCGATTGCCGACGCCACGCCGCTGTACGGACAAGGGCTCGCTCAGTCACCGGAAGCGTGGTACGCGTGGGCTGGAAAGATTGGACACGAGCTGGCACTTGGGCGGGTGGACCTGGCAGTGTTCGCGGCTCCGGGACCCGCTGAGTCTGGACTCGTCGCGCTGACGCTAATCGCTCTGGCCGTTGCGGCTTTCCCATGGCCCGCATCGATTTCGCCCGAAGGCAATTTTCAGTACGCGATGGCACGTCGCAAAACGTACCTGGCCTGACAATGAGCGAAGCTAATACCGCGTCGAGTCTCGACTCAGGAATGGGCCGCGGTCAGGTTCTTCGGTTCAGCCCGGATGGAAAGTTCATCTGGACCAGGAATCCGAATCGGCAACCAGTGCGCATCGAGCAGGTCGATCTGAAAACCGGTGTGCACAGTCGACTGTTACCCGATTTCGGTCCGCGCCGAGCGGGTGGGCTCAACGTGTCGGAGGGGTCGCCGGCTGACGACCCGCGGAATTACGCGTACATGGAGCGCAAGTCTGCGAGCTATCTGTTCGAGTTGAAGCAATCCAGGGAATGAGGATTACCATGGACTATCGATATTCCTGCTTGGCCGTTCTGTTGGGATTGTTGATTGCGCCTTCGGGGATTGTTGCGCAATCGTCACGAACGCAGATCGTCATGCTCGGCACGGGCACGCCGATTCCCGATCCGGATCGCAGCGGTCCTGCTGTCGCGATCGTTGTGGACTCGGTGGCCTATCTCTTCGACGCAGGAGCAGGAGTAGTTCGTCGCGCTGCGGCGGCAGGACGAAACGGGATCAAGGCATTCGCGCCGATGCCACCGAGCGGGCAATTCTCACCGCGCTTCGACCGAGTGTTTCTCACGCATTTGCATTCGGATCACACGCTGGGATTGGCGGATGTGATCTTCACTCCGTGGATACAGGGGCGTATCAGGCCTCTCGACGTCTACGGCCCGCGCGGCACGCAACGTCTCGTCAACGGAATTCTTGACGGCAATGCCGAGGACATCGCTGAACGTCTGCATGCCTCCGCCGGCCCACCGGCAAATGGCTGGAAGGTGGCCGTTCACGAAATCGCCGAGGGCATAGTGTTTCAGGATTCGCGAATAACTGTCACCGCCTTCGCGGTTCCCCACGCCGACTGGAAATACGCGGCTGATTCACGAAGTGTACTCCACTTCCGGGTTCGCGACGGTTCCACCGCTCAGGCAGATCTATCACGCTCACGCGCACACGTCGGCCACGCAGCTCGGCGACGAGGCAACTCAGGCCAGGCCAAAGCTGCTGATTCTCACGCACCAGCTTTTCTTTGGCGCTTCCGATGAGACTCTGCTCGCCGAGGTGCGGTCGCACTATACCGGTCGCGTAATCTCGGCTAAGGATCTGGACGTTTTTTAGTTTTCGTTCCCTCTGCTTTTGGTTCGTTCCCTCAGATTTGATGCTCTCTGGACGAGATGGTGCATGATCACGAGACGAGATGATGCCTGATCGCGAGACGTAGCGTCGGCCGGGCACATGGACATCCGAAACTCTGGCGAGACGTATGACCTCTCGTCAGCTTACGTAGTCACTTGCGCCAACCCCCTTTCAGAGCAACATCCATGCACGTCCCCTCACGATTTTCTCCCCATCTTGCCGTTGTCGCGTCACTCGCCGCAGTCAGTGCCTGCACGCCTGCGACAACAATGACCACAACGGCAGTTACACCCGTTACACAGGTTGTCGCGATGGAGGGCGATACAACGGCCATTCGAGCACTTGTCGGCCAGCTCGATCTCGAGCAATACAAGGCGACCATCAAGGGACTCACTCAATTCGGCGATCGCCGGCAGGGAACTGCGAGGAATCGCGCGGCGGTCGACTGGATCGAGGCACAGCTCAAGAGCTACGGCTGCACGAACACTGAACGGATAACGTACGATTTTCATGTGGACACAACGGCGCGTGCACGAGCATCGTCAGCCCGGTCGAGACTTCCAACCACGGCACCGGGCGGCGCCCGCCTTCGCGGAACTCTTGCACCAATCGGAGTGAATACCGATTCGCTTGCACAGCCCGATCCGAAGCTGCGTGCACTCGACACCGAGCAGACCGTCTCAGGACAACGACAGGAAGTTTACTGCACGAAAGTGGGCAGCACTCACCCCAACGAGATGTACATCGTTGGCGGACACATGGACGGAATCGGCTGGGGTGAAGCAGCGAACGATGATGGCTCCGGCACCGCGCTGGTAATGCAGCTCGCGCGCATATTCAGCGGTCCGAGTGTCAAAACCGACCGCTCGATTCGCTTCATCCTCTGGAACAACGAGGAGTCGGGCCTCGATGGGTCCAAAGCGTACGTGGCGCAGCGACAGGCGTTGCAAGGCAAAGAAATTCCTGCAGGCTCAGGCAGATACCCGGAGCCACGCTGGCTCGGCATGGTTCAGCACGACATGATGATGTTCGACCACGGAATGCCGCTCGCCGACCACACAGTGAGCAAGGAGCAGCGCCCGGAAGCCGACGTGAATGTCGAGTTCCAGAGCAACTCGAAGATGGCAGCCGCATCGCAGGAGATGGCGTGGATCTTTGCAAACGCGAACGACCGATACGCGACGGACTATCCGGCAACAGTAGGTCGCCACATGACCAATACCGATTCGGCGCCGTTCCAGGACATCGTCGCGTCGATCAGTCTGCGTGAGAATGAGCGCGGAGCCCAGATCGGCGCTGGATGGGATCCGCAATGGCATCAGCCGACTGATTTGTATTCGACCTACAACGACAATGATTTCCGTCTGGGCTTAAATGCAGCGCAGACTACCCTGGCCGCGATCGCCCGGCTCGCGGGAGCGAAAATTTCACACTGAAGGAGGATTCTGATTGCACGAGTGGCAATCAGGGCTCTCCTTTCCAGCCATTCCCACAGGTGACCCCAGTACCTGCTGTTCGATCTGGCGAGCCACGAACGACCCTCGTAATATCGGCTTCCCGCTTGAGCAGTCCTACGTGGATACCATGAGGTTGTCGCCGTGCGCATGATACGCTTTACAAGCGCTTTAGCCGTTGGCTTTATCGCTACGTCTTTCGCGACGCTGTCCACTTCCTGCAGCCGCAATTCTGACTCGATACAAGACACTGCATCCGACACGGCTCGAGCTGCAGCAACGACCGCTACGCAATCAGGCTTCGGCGAAGCGAAGCTCGCCGTGGCCGGCGGAGAGATCTGGTACAAGAAGTCAGGAAGCGGACCCGGCCTTCCAGTAATACTTCTCCACGGTGGACCGGGGTTCAACAGCTACTACTTGAAGCCACTCGAAGCACTCGGCGATC
>JANYKY010000354.1 GCA_025357975.1 Gemmatimonadaceae bacterium | reverse complement strand
AAGCCGCCGCCCATGGGGCCGACGCTCACGGCCACCGATGTGTCCTGGAGAACCGGCGACGGACCCGAAGTGGCCGCAGTGCTCGCGACTGCGTTGACGGTTTTCTTTTTTGCGGTGAGCCTCGCACGACTTGCATCAACTGACATATCTCTCATCGATGTCGTGCTCGCCAAGCTCGTGACTGCGGCATTCGGCCACATGACGGTTTTTTCCCAGTGGCTGACCGATTACTTGCATCAGCCGTACGATCCGTCGCTGGGCGCAGTTACGTTCGCCGGCCCGCTGGAAATGCTTGGACTCGGGCATCGAATCCCGGGACTATTTGACTCCGTGATCGATCTCGTCGGCGGCGACACGAGCAACATCTACACTGCGTTTCGTCCGCTCATCCAGGATTTTACGATTCCCGGTGCGCTGGCGATTTTGGCACTCCTCGGGTTCGTTGGGGGCCTCGGCTTTCGAATGGTTGCGGCGGGGCGCTGGAGTGGTGCTCCATTGCTGCTGATAGCATACGTTACGATTTTCTGGAGCCCAATCACGTGGTTCTGGATTTACAACAGCTTGACCGGCACCGTTGTGGCCGTTGGTTTGATTGTGTTCTTCATCAGGCTGTGGCGGTCGAACCGCCATGCGCCGACCTACAGGGAGCGACTTGCCGGCACAACCTGACTCAGCATTCGTCGAGGATGGAATTGACGCGTTAAGGCTCATGACGCCACTCATCGAACGGTGGCGGAAGATTCTGGCGTGGTCGATTTTTATTGCGCTCGCCGTCGCCGGAATTGCGTCGCTCATACCGCGCAAATACAAGGCTGAGGTCACGCTCACGCCCGTGGTAAACAACAAGTCTGGTAGCGCCCTCGGCGGAATTGCAGCCCTTGCTGGAGCAACCTTAAGCAGCGGATATCAGTTGACTCCGGACCGCATGGTCGAGCTGCTGAAGTCGAGAACCGTCCTTGCCGGAGTGGGAAAATCACGCGCCCAGCCAAACAGCCAGACAACTGTCATCGATCGTTTTCTTGGAGAACATTACGACCGAAATGACGACGAGGAAATTCAGAATCACCTCAGTCGCGTCATCGATGCCGGCGCGAACAAGACAACAGGCACCATCACGTTGACAGTCCAGCATCCTGACAGCGCTCTCGCGCGGATCATCGCATCGCGCGTTGTAGACAGCGCGAGTCAAATCTTCGTGCGCACTTCAAAGGCCCAGGCGCAGCAGCTGCGGATGGCTCAGGATGGCCGCGTTCAAATCGCGAAATCGGATCTATCGGCGGCGGAAGAGCGTCTCCGCGAATTTCGCTTCTCCAACCGGACTACTTCTGCGTTCTCGGAGGCGAGCCTCGAACAACAGCGATTGTCACGTGATATACAGCTGGCGGAACAGGTCTACACACAGGCGGTGACAGATCAACAGTCTGCGTACGCGCACGAGCTGGAAGAAACGCCGACCGTCGTAGTCCAGGATCCTCTTCCCGCAAATCTTCCAAAGGTTCGGAAGCGAATTATTCTCAAGACCGCAATTGCTGGCATCGTGAGCTTCGTCGTTCTGTGCCTCGGCGTACTTCTATTTGATATGACGCGACGGCGTTTGAATCGTTCAGATCCGGAATCGGATCGGTTCCGCGAGGCTGTTTCGACCCTTCCAAGATTTCGGCGGCGTCGCCCGGCGCGGCTGTAGAACAGGGTCGGTTGTTCCAGTCCGACCTCCGCTACTTGCCTCTGAGACCGTCCCAGGCAACAGCGGCGTAAGCTTTCGCGACCTTCGCTTCTTGCTTGTTCCTCGTGACAAATGCTACCGCGGCGCGAGCACCAAAGACGGCCAGAAGTGCGACGCAGAAACGTGCGTACGCTCCCTTCGATCGGCCCGTGCGAAAGAAATAGAGCGCGCCTTTGAGGTACTCGGGATAGAGGTTCCGGGAGTCATTCCCGACGGTCTGGCTCCCGTAATGGATGACAGACGCATCCGGAAAGTACACCACCTTCCAGCGGTGATCGTGAAACCGCCGATGCCATTCGGTTTCCTCGCCGCCCACGATCGCAACTTCCACCATTAGCCCAACCTGACGTACGGCCTTCATGCGCATGGCAACGCATGCACCCCGAAGCGTATCGACCTCGACGATTCGATCGTGCGCCCAGAATCGTGACGACCCTTCCCTCGATCGCAGAATCGGCGCAACTCTGCCGAGCAATGCGTCTGTAAACGGCATTTCGCGCAGCCCGGAGTGAGCAAGCAGAGTCTGTGGCATCGACGGGAAGCCGTATGTCGATGCCTGCAGCGACCCGTCTGGATTGAGCAGGCGCGGGCTAGCCACTGCTACTCGCGCATTTTCTGGTTTGTCGAGATACTGCGTAAGGAGCTGAATCGCGTCGGGAAGAATTACGAGATCGTCGTTCAGAAGCCAGACATATCGCGCCCGCGACGACTCGAGAACCCGGTTGTGATTTGCCGCGAATCCGCGCGATACGGAATTGTCGATGATGAGCGCCTTCGGATACCTGGCGCGAAGCCGGGCCGCGAGTCCATCGCTTGTGGCGTTACACGTTACGGTGAGACTCCACTCGTAACGTGATCCCTTCATGGTCTCGAAGATCGATGCAATGCAGCCCAGAAGCATTTCTTCGTTAGAGCCGCTGACGACTGAGAATTCAATGTCGTTCTCCTGCGAAAGCATTGCTTCCAAGTAAGGCTCCGAATAGACTCCCCGCGAATGCACCTGGTCTCGATAATAATCCCCTGCTATCAGGAACGGAACTTCATCCGCGCCTGTCTCGAGTCGGTGCTTGCATTCGAATTGCCTGCTGGGACCGAGATAGAGGTTCTCGTGTTCGACGGGATGTCGACGGATGGTACTCGTGACGCAATCGCGGCCGTAGCGGCCAGTGATTCGCGGATAGCTCTAATCGACAACCCTGCGCGAATTCAGTCCGCTGCGTTAAATGCAGGCATTCGTGTAGCTCGGGGCGAATACATCATGCGACTCGACGCTCACTCTGCGTATCCGCCCAATTATCTCGCGCTGACACTCGCGACCGCATTGCGCTGCGGCGCGGATAACACGGGCGGAGTCGTGCACACGTTGGCGCGCGGCGATGGATATCAGGCGGCGCTCGTCCAAGCTCTCATTACGTGCAAATTTGGCGTTGGCGATTCCGGCTTCAGGACCGGCGGCAAGGAGGGTTCTGCGGACACCGTTCCCTATGGCTTTTTCCACCGCGACGTTTTCACGAGGGTTGGATTGTTCGATGAGCGGCTGCTTCGCGGGCAGGACTATGAAATCAATCGCCGCATCGTCGAGTCGGGTGGACGGGTCTGGTGCAATCCCAGCATTGGCATCTCGTATTTTCCTCAGCCCGATTTCAGCTCTTTCATAAGAAAGCAGCTGATCTACGAAGCTCCGTATAACGCCTACATGTGGTATCTGGCGCCGTATTCGTTTGCTCTACGCCACGCCGTCACCGCTGTGTTTGCTGCCGGCGTGATCGGTGGATTGCTGCTCTCATCCAGTTTCCATTTGATCCGGCTGATTTTCGGCGTTACGATGGCGCTCTATTTCACGCTGGCGATCCTTGCCGCTGTTCAACAAGCTGCGAAATATAGGGAATGGCGGCACGTGATTTTTCTTCCGGTGGCGTTCTTTCTCTATCATTTCCTGCATGGGATCGGTGTTCTGGGCGGCCTTATCCGGCTTGCAACTGGTACGTCCCCCGTCCAAAGAGTTGCGGAGCCGTGGGTTGGAGCGGGCCGTTCACGAGCCTGGCCGGCGGTTGCGACGGCGACGAAATGAACTTTTATCCCGCGGCAAAGCGAACGTTTGACACGGCCCTGGCAGCTGCTGGCATTGTCGTCCTCTCTCCGCTAATCGGGGTGATCGCACTGGCAGTCAAGAAAGGCTCTACCGGACCTTTGCTGTACCGCGGAAAGCGAGTCGGCTTGGATGGCAGGGAGTTCGAGATGCTCAAGTTCCGCACGATGGTCATCAACGCCGACCAGATCGGCGGCTCATCAACTCCGGAAGATGATCCTCGCGTTACACCGATCGGGAAAAAGCTGCGGCGCTACAAGCTCGACGAGCTTCCTCAACTATGGAACGTTCTTATCGGGCAGATGAGTTTCGTCGGGCCGCGCCCTCAGGTGAAGTGGGCCGTCGACCTGTACACTCCCCAAGAACGGGAGGTGCTGCGGGTAAGGCCGGGCATCACCGACGAAGCATCGCTCAAATTCTCCAACGAGGCGGATATCCTCAAAGGCAGCAAAGACCCCGATAAGGACTATATTGAGAAAATTCACCCGGAGAAAATGCGGCTGAGCCTCGAGTACGTGAGGACCCGTTCTTTCTCGGGTGATATTTCTATCATTGCTCGTACCGCGGGCGCCATCATCAGACCTCAAGCCAGTGAAAAACCTCCGCACTGAAGCCGAGAGACAAGTTGGCCCGAATATCGAGCGCATCTTCAACGAGTGCTCGGATTCAGTCGAGACAAAGCTCGAGAACTTTCCCAAGTATGTCCGCCGAAATCACCTGAAGCGCTTTCTCGCGATGTACGAGCTCTTCAAGCTGGTGATGCCTGTAAAGGGTTCAGTCGTCGAATGCGGAGTTTTTCGTGGCTTCGGCGTGATGACGTGGGCAAAGTTGAGCGCGATGCTGGAGCCCGAGAATCTGACGCGGCGAATCTACGGGTTCGACACTTTCGACGGCTTCCCCACAGTCGGCAAAAAGGACAAGAGCGGGTTTGCCAATCCGGAGGTCGGCGACCTTCGGTCATCCTCGTACGACGAGCTTCAACAACTCATCGCAGAGTATGATCGCGACCGTTTTCTTGGCCACATGAACAAGGTCGAGCTGGTGAGAGGCGACATCGTCAAGTCGGCTCCGGAATTCGTCGAATCCCACCCGCACCTCGTCGTAAGCCTTCTGTTTATCGATTGCGACCTCTATGAGCCGACTAAAGCCGCGCTCGACGCGTTTCTCCCGCGCATGCCGAAAGGCTCCGTGGTGGCGTTCGATGAGCTCGACAACCCCATATGGCCCGGAGAGACACTCGCGGCACTCGATTCGAAGGTCTTGAGCGGCCTTCGTCTCCGCCGGTTCGAGTGGGACCCATACATTTCCTATGCAATCATCGAATAGAACCGCTGGATTGGCGCGATAACTGCCCGGAACTATTGCAACATCCGAAATGACTACCGCACTGGCTCAGACCTCGATCCCATTCTTCAATTATCGCGGCGCATTTGCGGCGCGTGAAGACGAGTTCATCGACATCATCCGGGACGTGATGCGTCGGGGAGCCTTCATTCAGCAGCGCGACCTGGCTGAGTTCGAAGATGCATTGGCGAGGTACCTTGGTGTCGCGCATGCGTTCGGAGTTGCCAACGCCACCGATGGACTGGTAATGAGCCTCCGCGCCGCCGGAATTCGCCCCGGCGACGAGGTGATCTTCCCATCACACACGATGGTCGCCACGGCTGCGGCCGTTGCGCACGTGGGCGGGATTCCAGTCGCGGTGGACATCGGCCTGGATCATCTGATCGATCCAGCGTCGATTCAGGCAGCGGTTACCGATAAGACGCGTGCGATCCTCCCGGTGCAGCTCAATGGCAGGACCTGCGACATGGACGCTATCGAAGAGATCGCGCTTCAGCATGACCTACTGATCATCGAGGACGCCGCGCAGGCACTCGGCTCCAGATTCAAGGGACGCTACGCTGGGACATTCGGGATCGCTGCTGCCATCAGCTTTTATCCCGCGAAAATCCTCGGCTGCTTCGGGGACGGCGGTGCTGTCGTCACGAACGATGCAGACGTCGCGCGGAAAATTGCCCTGCTGAGAGATCACGGTCGCAATGAAGACGGTGATGTCGAGATGTGGGGGTTCAACTCTCGGCTCGACAACATGCAGGCTGCGATTCTCCACGCTCAGTTTCGCGATTATGACCAAATCGTTACCCGGCGCCGCAGTATCGCCCGCTTGTATGAGTCACTACTTTCAGACGTGACGGAGATCGGACTGCCGCCTGGTCCGGACGCAGATAAAGATCATTTCGACGTCTTCCAGAACTACGAGATTGAAGCGTCGCGTCGCGACGAGCTTCGCAAGTATCTGGCTGACAAGGGCATTGGGACTATCATCCAGTGGGGTGGAACTCCCGTCCATGCATTCGCGAAACTTGGTTTCAACGTCTCCCTGCCTGTGACTGAGCGTTTCTTCGAACGGTGCCTTATGCTGCCACTCAACATGATGGTTACGGACGACGAAGTGACATGCATCGCGACAGCGGTTCGCAAGTTTTACGGAGTGGCCGCGTGATGGACCGCAACGCCGCCTCCGCTCTTCGCGCACGCACAGAAATTCCCGCCTCTGCAGAGCTCGCGCTCCGGATTCGCAAGCACGCGGTGCGCATGACGAACCTCGGCGGCAGCTCCCACGTGGGGTCGGTGCTGTCCATGGCCGATATCGTGGCAGTCCTTTATGGTGGAGTCCTTCGCGTCGATCCCGCGAATCCGGGCCGTCCCGATCGCGATCGGTTTATCCTGAGCAAAGGTCACGCGGGAGCCGGTATCTACGCTGCGCTGGCCGAAACGGGATTCTTCTCGACCGACATTCTCGACAAGCATTGCTCCGACGGATCCACATTGAGCGGCCACGTTTCGCATCGCGGCGTTCCGGGCGTTGAACTCTCGACTGGTTCGCTTGGCCATGGATTGTCAGTCGGTGCCGGGATGGCGCTCGGCGCCAAGCTGGACGGCCGCAGTAATCGTGCGTTCGTTCTGATGAGCGACGGCGAGTGCGACGAGGGCTCGACTTGGGAAGCCGCGATGTTCTCTTCCCATCATCGCCTCGACAACCTCGTTGCGATTATCGACTACAACAAAATCCAGAGCCTCGCCCCGGTCGCCGACACTCTTGGCCTCGAGCCGTTTGCCGATAAGTGGAAATCGTTCGGCTGGTCAGTGGCGGAAGTCGATGGGCACGATCACAACTCGCTGTACGCTATTCTGTCCACGGTTCCCCGCACGTCCGCGAAGCCTACTTGCGTGATTGCGCACACTACCAAAGGCAAGGGCGTGTCGTTTATGGAGCGCAGTGTTCTCTGGCATTATCGGACGCCACGCGGATCGGAGTACGATGAAGCACTCAACGAGCTTGCCTCGGATTCGTGAGAGATAATTTTGTCCGGCAGCTCACCGAGCTGGCCCGCACGGATCCGCGGATTTTTCTGATGACTGCCGATCTCGGATTTCGCGTCCTCGATGACTTTGCAGAAGAATTCCCGAAGCAATACCTGAACGTCGGAATCGCCGAGCAGAACATGATCGGCCTGGCGACGGGCATGGCGATGGATGGAAGGACTGTCTTCTGTTATTCGATTGGAAATTTCTCAACGCTCCGCTGCCTGGAGCAGATACGCAACGATGCGTGCTATCACGAGGCGAACGTGAAGGTCGTTGCCGTCGGCGGGGGTTTCAGTTACGGCCCGCTGGGAATCTCGCATCATGCGACCGAAGACCTCGCTATAATGCGCGCCCTGCCCAACATGACCATTGCCGTCCCCGGAGACCAATGGGAAGCGCGAGAGGCAACAAAGGC
>JANYKY010000316.1 GCA_025357975.1 Gemmatimonadaceae bacterium | reverse complement strand
CTCGACACGAAAGTCTTCCCTTCCCAGCGAGTTCTTGATTGCCACTTCCCACAAGCTCGCGGCGCTGAAGAGCAGATCGTTTGCCGGGTCGTCCAGTTGTTTTCTAGCTGAGGGTGTCAGTCGTTCTGGCTGCGCGGAGGTCCATAGGAGAAGCTGAGTATCGAGCAACAGCATCATTCCTTGGTTCCAAACATCGCTGCAATCTCGACTTCACCCATGCTATTGAAGTCGTCGGGGACGGTAAATTCGCCTTTCATGAAACCAACCCGCCGGCGGGCCGTCGGCATGTCGAGAGCTTCGACCTTGACGAGCGGTTTGCCCGCTTTGGCAATCACGAAGGGTTCGCCATTGACTGCTTTGGCAATGAGCCTCGAGAGGTGGGTTTTCGCTTCGTGGATGTTGACGGTCATCATTGTCCCGGTCCATTAGACTAAGGCTTGTAGACTAAGTCTAATGCTCTCGGCCTGTAAATCAAGCTTCCGATGCGCGCGCGATGACCTGAAGCGAGCTGAACAGCATTAACGTCCGCTTTGCCACAAGGCGCCACGTTGCATCGCTCTGTCGGCGACAGGTGACGAGGATGGGGTCACCCCGATGGTGCATCGCGGTATGGAAAGGATTGAAGCAGCAGCAGAACCGTTAAAGCAACCGCTCATCAAATCTGAACGGTCTCTCCGAGAGAATTTTCACCGTCCTCATCGCGGCGTGAGCCGGATTTATGAGGATGTTGAACTCCATGGGAATGACGGCAGACGGAACCCCAAGTGCAAGAAATTCTCCGTCAGCGATCCAGGTGTCGCCCAACTCTGCTTCCCACTCGGGCGCCGGATAACTCCTCCAGTCGGGCGGAAGACGGTCCGCCTCGGCATACGCGAAGTGCTCTGGCCCGTCTGGCAATTCAATTTCGAGCGCGACGAGGTCGTCTGGGAGTGTGACGGCCTCTACGTGGACCAGCAGCTCCAGCGCGGCAAGCGAAAGCGAGGCTGACGTGTAGACAACGGCCACTCGTTCGCTGTTCCAGCGGCCACCGAACTGTCGCGCTCCCTCGCCGTCCAGCGCCCTGTGCGAGCGCCGGCAAATCCGCCACAAGATCACTCGGTTCGGTGCAGCCGTTAGCTGTAGACGCCATGCTCGATTCTTCCGAGCACGCGTTCGACGAGTCGTGCGCCGATATCGGTCAGTAGCAGAGAAAGGGGAGTTTCTCCCCGCAACGCGCGATTGGGCGTTCGGAGCCATTTTGCGGCTTTACTCGAATCCCCAAGAGCTTCAATTGCGCGCACGATAACTCCGGCGACACGCACCAGCCGGTCAGACTCACTGGTCGTGAGCACCTCTTTCGCAGCAATGCGTCGTTCGAGGGTACGCCGGGGCACGACGAGATCGTACATCTCGTCGGGAGTGAGCATGCCGGATTCCAGGACGCGCTCGGCCGCCGCGGTTGAAATACCGGCGGATGCGACGCCAGCGAGATCGAAATCCGACCTGATGTCTTTCTGAAGAGTTCTCCGCCCCCCGAGGGCGGCAGCTAGCGAGATAGCCGACATGATCCTCCATGGCAATTGAGCATATAAATATGCGCAGTTGTCACAGAGGGCAGCAACTCAACCTCTGAAGTCCCTACACTCCTATCGGATGCCAGGTCGTCTTGAACTCGACGAAATCCTTGATGTCGTAGACGCCCTGCGCCGAGTCCGCGTACCAGTCCAGCTTGTCTTCAGATTTCCGAAGCTTCAACCGCTTCACCGAATCCGCCGCACCAAGCGACAATTCTTTCCGCTCATCCAGGCCGACGACAGCGGAAATTCCGCGAATGTGAGTATGCGTAGCAAACGTCGGCAACAACTCGCGACGAAACCCCGTCAACAGATTCACGACCCCACCCGGCAAATCTGACGTCGCCAGCATCTCCCCCAATACAATAGAAGGATACGGCTCCGTCTCCGATGCCAGCGCGATCACGGTATTCCCCGACACTATCACCGACGCGATCTGCGAGATCAAGCCTAGCAGCGGATCTGCATCAGCGCAGATGACACCGACGATGCCCATCGGCTCAGGCACAGTGAAATTGAAGAACGGCCCCGCAACCGGATTGGTGTTCCCCACAACCTGCGCGTACTTGTCCGCCCAACCCGCGTAATAAATCAAACGATCGACTGACACCGAGACTTCCCGTTCAGCATCATGCTTCGACGACCCACTCGGCCTCACAATCGCCTCGGCCATTTCGTCTGCCCTCGCCTCGAGCATCTCACCAAGCCGATACAATATCTGCCCGCGATTATACGGCGTGCGTCGCGCCCAATCCGGACCGGCCTTCGCCGACGCCTCTACAGCATTCCGCAAATCCTTCCGCGTACACTGCGGGATGTTCGCAAAGAACTTTCCATCCTTCTTTCCATCTTCGAAAATCGGGAATGTTCTTCCACTCTCGGATCTGATGAACGCCCCGCCAACATAAACTTTCGGCGTCTTTGTCACCGGCAATCGGTTCGTCGCCATCAGACGATCTGGCCGTAATCGAGTAGTCCCTGGCGGCCACCCTCTCTTCCAAAGCCGCTTTCCTTGTATCCGCCGAACGGCGAGCTCGGGTCGAACTTGTTGAAAGTATTCGCCCACACCACGCCGGCCTTGAGCTCAGTGCTCATCTTCAAGATTCGCGAGCCCTTGTCAGTCCAGACACCGGCGGACAACCCGTAAGCAGTATTGTTTGCCTTCTCAACCGCTTCTTCGAGCGTGCGAAAAGTCAACACGCTCAACACCGGCCCGAAGATCTCTTCTGTCGCAATGCGATGACTCTGCGTCACGCCAGTGAATACTGTCGGCTTGAACCAGAACCCATTCCCCGGCAACGCGCACGACGAGCTCTGATACATCTTCGCACCGCCGGTCACACCTGATTCAACCAGCTCAGTAATCCGGTCGAGCTGCGTTCTCGAATTGATCGCGCCGACATCAGTGTTCTTATCGAGAGGATTCCCGACTCTCAGCGTATCGATGCGCGTCTCGAGCTTTTTCACGAACTGCTCGTAGATCGATTCCTGCACGAGCAGTCTCGATCCAGCGCAGCACACGTGACCCTGATTGAAAAAGATTCCGTTGATCACACCTTCGACAGCCTGGTCGATCGGCGAATCCTCGAAGACGATGTTCGCTGCCTTACCGCCAAGCTCCATTGTCATCTTCTTGTCGGTGCCGGCAACCTGACGCATGATGCGTTTGCCAACAGCAGTCGATCCGGTGAAGGCAACCTTCGATGCGATGGGATGCCCCATCACCGCCGCGCCGGTCTCACCAGCGCCGGTAACGAAATTCACGACACCGGGGGGCAGCTCTGCCTCGTTCAACAGCTCCGCAAATTTCATCGCCGTCACTGACGTCGTCTCGGCGGGCTTCAATACCACTGTGTTTCCCATCGTCAATGCCGGCGCAATTTTCCAGGCGAGCATCAGTAACGGAAAATTCCACGGAATCACCTGACCAACGACACCAAGCGGCTTCACGGTCACACCTGGAATCGCGTACTCGAGCTTGTCCGCCCATCCGGCGTGATAAAAGAAGTGCGCAGCCGCCATCGGAATATCGAAATCCCTCGATTCCTTGATCGGCTTCCCACCATCGATGGTCTCCGCCACGGCGAACTCGCGCGCTCTGTCCTGCAGCAGTCGCG
>JANYKY010000301.1 GCA_025357975.1 Gemmatimonadaceae bacterium | reverse complement strand
CGATGTCCTCGTCCACGATCACAACGGACACGGCGTCGCGCACATCGGGAGAACACACGCAAACATCGACGTATCGTGCGCCAAATGGGGCACGCGCGTCCGGGATTCTGTCGCCTACGGAAGCGCAGTCCAAGGAAGTCGAGGGAACCACAGTCGCGTTGCTCAACGCGAATCCAGATTTTGCACTGCCGGATACGACTCGATTCCGCGACTACAAGTATTCGGTCGGATTCAAGCCGGATTACATCGCCCAACCTGAAGTAGGGTATGGCACCGGCAGTCAGTATGGGTTGAGCGGATTCAATGGCGGAACGACAATCGTTCTCAGTGATCTGCTTGGTAACGATCAGATTGCACTGTCAGCCTCAGTCTACGGGCAGATCAGCGATGCGAGCGTCTTTGGTGCTTATTCAAACCTCAGCCACCGCTGGCAGTACACTGTCGGCACCTACCAGCAGCCAATTTACCTGCCGCAGAGTAATGGAACATTCCAGGACAATCCCGACGGGTCTCGGACGTTCTCCGCTCAGTACACGCGATACGTGCTGCGGAATGCATTTCTCACAACGCAGTATCCACTGAATCGATTCACCCGTTTTGAGGGTGGGCTCCAGTTCAACAGCATCGGACGGTCCCTGGTTGAATTGTCGCAGCTTTGCTTTACCGATGGCTGCAATTCACTGCAAATCGACAACGTTGCCAGCGCGCCGGCGTACAATTTTCTCCAGCCCTCCGTCGCGTTCATTTCCGACAACACTTTGTTTGGACTCACTGGTCCGATCACCGGCCGCAGGATGCGGTTCTCCGTGTCTCCGGCTGTCGGAAATCTTCGGTGGGTAGAGTACCTCGCCGATTACCGCCGTTACGATCCAGTCATTTTCAACACGATAACGATAGCGACACGTTTCCTGACGAGCATGTCAGTGGGACGCGATGAGCTCTCATTCCCGAAATACATCGGGCGCCCGGAATACGTGAGAGGATACGACTCCGAAAACTTCACGGGTTACGAGTGCACGGGCTTCATTGGTGGCACCGGATCCTGCAATACCGAGCAATTAGTAGGAAGCCGTGTCGCCGTGGCGAACGCCGAGATCCGCTTTCCGATCATTCGCCGGTTCGACCTTGGAGGGCTGCCGATTGGTCTGCCTCCCGTCGAAGGTTTGTTCTTCTACGACGCCGGATTGGCATGGAGCACTGGCCAGACGGTTTCGCTGACGAAGCCGGCGAATTATGATTTCAAGTTCCAGCGTTATCCACTTCGCAGCTACGGAGTCGGACTTCGCGTGAATCTGTTTAACCTCGCGATTCTCAAATGGGATTACGCGAAACCGCTCGACGCACCTGGACGCAAGCCGAACTGGACATTCTCGCTGGGACCGAGTTTCTAGAAGCTCGACCTGGGCTTTAGCGCTGACGCTTGCCGTCGCCTCTTGTAAGGGCGATCGGCAGGCGTCAACCGGCGTTCCCGGCGGAGCCGCCGCCGCTCGCGGATCAGATCAGATAGTCATTCGCGTTCCGCTCAAGGGCGGAACTGCTCGCGCGTATGTGTTTCCACGCCTCGACTCTGCAGTATGGTCGGTGGCAGGCGCCCCGGCGGTTGACCATGTCCTGGGCTTTGACCCGGACGGTGGCGCGATCGCATTCGTCGACGACAAGGGCCTTCCCCGAAGACTCGATCTCAGGGCATCCGAAATCCGCGTTGCCTCTCGCGAAAAGCTGTCCGGAATTGCGTCCGTTGACGGAAGCGAGATCTATGGAGTCGACACGAGAGGCGTTGTGCAGAGGCTCACACCGAGCGGCGACTGGACGTTCAAGCCTCCGTCACCGGCCCGCCTGGTTTTCCCTCAACCGAACGGGTCGGCCGTGATTGCGGGCAACGAGGGGTCTCACACAAAGCTCTGGCTGATCAGGCCGACCGACGACCGAATCGTGGAGACAGTGTCGCTCCCTCTCGTCTCTCGCGGCGTCCGGACGCAGATCGGAGACCGGATCTATTTCACAGTCGACAGCGGGCTGATCGGTGTGAAGACACGGGATCTCTCTCCGCTCAAAAGCATTCGCCTCAAGGACAAGGTGATCGCAATAATCCCAACGCCCAGCGGCGACCGGCTGTACGTGGCCTTTCGCGGAAGCAGGATGCTCACGGTTATCGATCGCTACAGTGAAACAATCGAAGGTACGGTGACTCTTCCCGGTGATGCATCCGACCTTCGAATTGACCCCCTTGGTCAGGGCATTCTCGTGCGGCCAGCCCGAGGAGGGGATTCGGCGTGGGTCGTCGGCGTGGGCGATGAGCGCGTTCAGGGGACCGTGCGGACGGCATGGCGTGACGATTTACCAGCTTACGCGCCCGGCTCCGCCATCGCGACTGTGAGGGGAGGCGACGTAACGATGGTCAATTCGGTTAATCTTCATGACATGCAGACGATCAAAGGCGGGGCAGCCGATTTCTGGTATTTTCTCAACTGGAATGGCTTCCGCCCGCGTGCTGCCGACCTCGACCGGCCGGTTTCATTCGGATCGCCGGATAGCAGCGCCAATGCCGATTCCACAGCCACAACGAGCGACAGCGTAAAGCATGATCCTTCCGGCCTGACGGTTCGGGATGCAACGCCGACGGTCATCGTCCCTCCCGCCGCTTTGACTCCGCCACACGAAAACGGTTACATAGTCTCGTTCGCGGCAGTCCTTACACAACAAAAGGCGAGCGATTTGGCAGCGGCAATCACTATCGATGGCGCCCACCCAAGGGTGTCGGCGTCCCAGTCCGGAACAACCACCATTTATCGTGTGATTGTCGGCCCGTATGCCTCTCGGGAAGAGGCCGAGCGAGTTGGACGAGACTCGAAACAGCAGTATTGGGTTTACGAGGGATCGCAGTGACCACACCGGCGGTCCGCGCGCCCCGTGGAGCGTACGAAGGAGCCGGCCGACAGGCGGCAGTCGCACTTCGCGGCTATTCGTCGGTCATCGTCACTTCGGACGATCTGCAAGCGGCGGCACACGTCGCCATTGGCATCGGGCTCGCTGAGAGCGCTCACCGGCTGGTAATGATCGGAGATCTCGGCGGCGATACAGCTCCGCTCCAGGCGCTCGTTGCCGACGAAGACCAGCATGGGATTTACGATAGCTTCGAATTCGGCACTTCATTTGGACGAATTGCGCGCGAAGTCAAAGGTGCGAACAACCTGTTCATCATGCCGGGCGGCACCGAGTCCCCCGCTACGCACGAAGTCCTTGGAAGTGTTCGTTGGAAGCAATTCGCGACGGAGTTCGCAAACGCCGACGAGCTTTTGCTTCTGGTTGTAGCCGCCAGCACGCCGGGATTGGCAAAACTCGCAGCGCAGGTCGATGGAATTGTTCTCGTTGGAATGCAGCGGCTCGATGCTGTACCAACCGCGAACATTCTTGCGAAGGTCCCTCACCCCACAATTGTCCCCGCGCCGAAGATCGATCTTGCGCCAAAGTCACAACCATGGAGCCCGCTCAAGATAGGTCTTGCTGCAGCGGCACTTCTCGCGGCTGGGATTCTCGGCGGGTCGCTCATTGCTGCACAATTCCGTTCGGCACGACCGGCTGCTCAGACGAGGGTCGTCGCAACTCCTGCGGTTGACTCTTCACGACGTGATTCTGCGGTTGCAGCCAAAGCGCATGAAATCGCGCTCGCGAATCCCATGGATTCAGCCGCAGCGACCACGTTTTCAGTTGAAGTTCTCGCCTCGAATACTTCCGAGGGCGCTAACTTTGAGTTGAAGCGTCACGGCTCCGCTATGCCATCTGCGACGATTTCTCTCGTTCCAATCGGGGACACCGAAGCCACATGGTACAAAGTGTACGCCGGCGCATACGCTGACATGGCGCAGGCAAACGAGCTGCTCGCGACGCTGCGGAGACGTCATGTTCTGGCGGATTCCGCCGGTTCCGTGGTACGAGTGCCGCTTGCCTTCCTGGTTGACAGTGTTCCGTCGCAAGGCGGCGTTACTGCCGTTGTTCGCGACAGAATTGCGGCACTCGCCGCTCGCGGGATCACCGCCTATGCGCTGTTGCAAAAAGACGGTGGCGCCCGGTTGTACACGGGTGCGTTCCAACATGCAGATCAATCATCGCTCGCTGCATCGGCACTCCGCGTTGCCGGCGTCACGCCGGTGCTCGCGTACAGAACAGGGAGAATTCAGTAGTGCGTCTGACGAAGCTCGAGCTGCAGGGATTCAAGTCGTTCGCTGATGAAACCGAGCTGCTGTTCGAGCCCGGTGTGACGGCGATCGTCGGTCCCAACGGCTGCGGCAAATCGAACGTCTCCGACGCTGTCAGATGGGTACTCGGCGAGCAGCGGGCGAAGACACTCCGCGGCGCGAAGATGGAAGAAGTCATTTTTCAGGGATCATCCGCGCGGCGGCCTGTCAACATCGCCGAAGTTTCACTTCACTTCGAGAACGACGACGGAGCGCTCGGTATTCCGTTCCGCGAAGTAGTTATCACGCGTCGATTGAGCCGATCCGGTGAGAGTGAGTACCTCCTGAACAATTCGCCATGTCGCCTGCGGGACATTCACGACATGGTGCGAGGCACCGGACTCGGCGCGGATTCTGGTGTGGTCATCGAAGCGAAGATGATCGACGCACTCCTTTCTGATCGGCCGGACGATCGTCGAGAGCTGTTCGAAGAGGCCGCCGGAGTCGGGCTCTACCGTGACCGCAAGCGATCATCCGAGCGCCGTCTCGAGGAAACCGCAGTCGACCTTGGGCGTCTGGATGACCTGATCTCGGAAGTTCAGACTCAGGTCAGGTCACTTGCACGGCAACGACGCCGCGCCGAAAAGCACGTCGAGATAACCAATCGTCGGTTCACCGTAGAAATTGCGCTTGCCTCGCGCGAAATGAATGCGTGGCGCGATGAGCTCAGCCGACTCGAAGCAAGAGTTGCAGCGCTTCGCAACGAAGTTCCTGCCGCGGAGGAAAGTGTGGCTGCCGCGGAGGCCGCGCGCGATGCCGCTCACGGAACCCGCATCGCTGCAGAGGCCCGGCGCGGCGAGCTGGCTCGGCTCGTCTCGGACCAACGTGAAAGCACGCAGAGTCTTCGCGCCGAAATTGCAGTTGCTGAAGAGCGGCAGCGAAATGCCGTCGAGCGTCGAGAGCGCGCCGAGCAGGAGCGTCACGACGGAGATTCGACAGTGGTTCGCGTGAGCGATGAGCTAGACGCGGCCGTCGCCCACCGCGCACAGCTCGAGGCTGAATTGGCACTCGCAGTGTCGTCGCTCGAGAATCACGCCATAGAAGAGGAATCTGTTCGCGCAGAGCTGGCCGCTGCGCGAGCCGCCGTGGATGGTGCGGAGAAGTCGGCGAGAGAGCTGCGAGAGCTTGCTCACAGGCATGCGCTGGATCGCGAAGCCACCGAGCGAGAGATGCACGATCTTGCATCGCGAAGATCGACGCTTCTTGAAGAACAGACGCAGCTTTCCGACAATGAGGCTGGCGTCCGTCGTGAGGTCGCCGATCTCGAAACATCGCTGCAAGCTTCCCGCGATCACAGCGCTGCGTTAAGCGCAGAATTTGAAGCCGCGCAATCCGCAGCGCGTGCAGCGCGTGACGCAGATTCGAGCGCACGTTCGGCATTGCTGCGCTCGGAAGAGACGCATACTGCGCTTGCGAGCAAGTTGCACGCGCTGGAAGGCCTCGAGCGCGAGCGCGTCGGTCTCGCGCCGGCGGCGGCCAGGCTGCTGAAGGAGAAAGATCGATTCGGCGAAGGCAGCGTCATCGGCCCGTTGAGCGATTTCATCAGCACCGACGCAGAATCCGCATCCCTCGTGGAGCGCTTTCTTGGCGCCACGGTTCATGCTGTTCTCGTCAGGGACCGGCCGGCTGCTGACGAGATCCGTGCGTGGCACGCAGCCACTAACCCTGGTCCGCTGCTGCTTCTGCCCGTCGACGCCATTCGCGGTGAGGAAATTACGGCTGATGATGCTCTCTCAAAACTCGTCAGTTCGGAGCTTCCCGCCGCTCACTGGGTGCGCACTCTATTGGGGCGCGTTACGCCGACGGACAATGGAACGGGCTTCGTCGACGCGCGCGGTGCGATCTGGCTGCCGGCAAATGTTGTAGGCCCCGGCCCTCTCAGGCGTCGCGCTGAAATCACCGATTCGCGGCGCGGCCTGTCTCAGGCCGAAGCTGCACGTCAATCCGCCGCGGCTGCGGCTGCAACCGCGCGCGCTGCGTTAGAGGCTGCGGAGCGGGCTGCGGCAGCCTCACAGGAATCGGCCGTCGCCGGGTCGCGCGCTGCATCTGCTGCTGAAGATCTTCTTACCGCCGCTGCGCGCAGACATCATCGCGCTCTAAAGGAAGTCGGCGATGCTTCTGCACTGCTCGAGCGACTCGCAGCGCGCGAATTGACGCTCATCGAAAACATTGCGAAAATCGCCCAGTCCATCGTGGAAAAAGAGTCGCGCATCGCTCAGCATGAGCAAAATGTTGTGGAGGCGCGTCACTCGCTCGCCGGGACAGAGGCACGACAGGAAGAGGCGCGTAACAACAAGACAAATAGCCAGGTTGCGAGCGCACAGGCCCAGGCCCGCCTTCAATTCGCGAGCGACAGGGAGCGCCATCTTCACGAAGAGTTCTCCTCTGCAAACGCGCGGCTCGAATCTCTTCAGTCGGAGCTGGTCACATTGTCCGAGGCAGATCAGGAGCTCGCTCGGCAGCTCTCCGGATGGCAACTCGATCTCGAGGCGCGACGGGCGACGCTGGAAGACGGTGAAGCACGCCTGGCCTCCGCCGAGCTCTCGGTAAGAACGTCGGACGAAAATCTCGAAGCGCTGGAGCATGAGCTGACGGCCGTACGTCATCGCTCGACAGCGCTCCTCGAAGAGCTTCACGGTTCGGAACTTCGACTGACCGAGCTGTCAGGCAGACGTGCCGCGATCCGCGAGCGGCTCGAAACGGAATGGAGAAAGCCGCTCGAAGAATTGATGGAAAGTTCTCCGGCTGTCGAAGCCGATGACGAATCACTCCGCTCCGAAGCAGCGCAGCTCAGGGAGCAGATCGACGCGCTGGGCCCGGTAAATCCTCTTGCGATCGAGGAGCACGAAGAAGAGCAGAAGCGCCTCGAGCTGCTCACATCCCAGCGAGCCGATCTGGCGACCGCGAAGCTTTCGCTGCAGCAGGCAATTCGCGAGATAGACGCGACCGCTCGCGACTTGTTCCTGAAGACATTCGTGCAGGTTCGTGAGAACTTCCAGAAGATTTTCATGACGCTGTTCGGCGGTGGTGAGTGCGATCTTCGTCTGGAGAATTCTGAGTCTCCGATGGATGGTGATATCGAGATTCACGCGGCTCCGCGAGGAAAAAGAACCCAGCGCATTCACCTGCTATCGAGCGGTGAACGGGCGCTTGTGGCCTTGTCCCTCCTGTTTGGAATATTTCTCACGAAGCCGAGTCCGTTTTGTCTCATGGACGAAGTTGATGCTCCACTTGATGACGCAAACATCGGCCGGTTCGTACGAATGCTGAACGAATTCAAGACCAACACCCAGTTCATCGTAATCACACATAATCCTCGCACCACTACGGAAGCCGCTGACGCAGTGTACGGCGTTACGATGCAGGAGCCGGGTGTGTCATCGCTTGTCAGCGTTCACATGAAGGGCGCGGCGGTGGAAGAAGCAATTGCGGGCACAATGCCCGCAGGCGAGCTGGCATCGGCTCTGAGCGTCTGACGTGCTCGTAGTAATGCAGCACGGCGCCACCACTGCCGAGGTCGAGCGGGTCGTCGCTGTCGTAAGGGAGCTCGGGTACGAGGCGCGACCGATGCCCGGTGCGCAACGCACGGCGATCGGCATCGTCGGTAATGATGGGCGGGTCGATTCATCGCGTATTGCGGCGCTGTCGGGTGTGCAGGAAATCATTCACGTCACCCAGCCGTACAAGCAGGTATCACGCGAGTGGAGACCGGAAAGCACTGTCGTCACGATCGCGCCCGGTGTGTCGTTCGGCGGCAACGACATTCCAGTGATCGCGGGTCCATGCTCCGTCGAGTCAGAAGAACAAATTCTTGAGTCGGCGCGCATAGTGGCGCGAGCCGGTGGCACTGCATTGCGGGGCGGAGCATTCAAGCCACGCAGCTCACCCTATTCGTTCCAGGGACTCGGCAAAGAGGGGCTAAAGCTACTGGCGCTTGCCCGAGCGGAGACGGGGTTGCCGATCGTCACGGAAGCGATGGACGACGAGGGCGCTCATCTCGTTGCCGAAGTTGCCGACTGCATCCAGATCGGCGCCCGCAACATGCAGAATTACTCGCTGCTCAAGACCGTCGGAAAAATCGGCAAACCCGTTCTTCTCAAGCGAGGCATGGCAGCGACCATCACCGACCTGCTGCTGAGCGCCGAGTACATTCTTTCTGAAGGCAACGGACAGGTGATTCTTTGCGAGAGAGGAGTTCGGAGCTTCGATCCGTCCTCCCGCAACATGTTCGATCTCACGGCGATTCCTACAGTTCACAAGCTTTCGCACCTGCCAATCGTGGGTGATCCGAGTCACGGCACCGGTATTCGAGACAAGGTTACGCCGATGGCGCGCGCCGCCCTTGCTGCCGGTGCTGACGGCCTTATCGTCGAGATGCATCCGCATCCTGACAGCGCGCGATCTGATGGCGCGCAGTCACTCTACCCCGATCAGTTTCAGGCCTTGATTGGAGAATTGCGAGCGGTCGCAATTGCAATCAAGGCCTGAAACTGATCGGGGTAGAGTGACTGCGCGCCATCAGATCGCGCGCTGTCAGGATGCGGATGCATCTCGACGATAAGGCCGTC
>JANYKY010000265.1 GCA_025357975.1 Gemmatimonadaceae bacterium | reverse complement strand
CTGGACCTCTCGAAGCTATCGAGCCGGCAAGTCGATGACGGCCAAAACAGAAACCCGCCTCAGGGTACTCATCGTCGATGATGAGGATCTCGCGCGGCAACGTCTCAAGGCGCTCCTCGCTCGTCGCTCCGAATTCGAGCTGATCGGTGAATGCGCGAACGGCAGTGATGCAGTACGAGATATTGCGGCCCTCAAACCCGATCTTGTGCTGCTCGATGTGCAGATGCCCGAGCTCGACGGATTTGACGTCATTGCGGATGTCGGAGCTGACAAGATGCCCGCGGTAATTTTCGTGACCGCGTTCGATGACTACGCGATCGATGCATTCGAAGTCGGCGCTGTGGATTACATACTCAAGCCTGTGGACGAAGACAGGTTCAACAACACTCTCGACCGGGCGGCCAAGCGGGCCACCGGGGCTGCACCGGCGGCCGGTGTTGCGCAGATGACCGCGCTGTTGAGAAAACTGTCCTCGATCCCAAGTTCGCCCGAACGTTTTGCAATCAAGGTTCAGGGCAAGATTCTGTTTCTCGATCCCGCAGAGATTTACTGGATACAAGCGAGAGACGATGTCGCGCGGGTTCATCTTGCGGACACGGCGTACGATGTGCGCGAACCGTTGAGTCATCTCGAGGCACGGCTTCCCGGATCTGGATTCCTGAGGGTGCACAGGTCCGTTATCGTCAACACAGCGCACGTGAGGGCCGCAGAGCCGTTCGATCAGGGCGATCAGCTACTGATCCTTCGAAATGGAAAGCGCCTCACCAGCGGCCGCAGCTACCGCAAGGTCGTCCAGGATTTTTTGAAAGGCGCCGTCTAGGCCAAGGTCGTGGCAGCCGGCCACTGCTGCAGGCAGAGAGTAAATACGCTGCCTTTTCCCTCTGTACTGCTAGCGTCGAGGCGCCCGCCCATCGCCTCGGCCAGACTTCGCGAAATGGATAACCCAAGGCCTGCACCCTCACGCGGTTGATTGAGAGCGCGACCAAGCTGCGTGAACGGCGAAAAAATCGCGTCGATCTTGTCGGCCGGAATCCCGACGCCCGTGTCGGCGATGGCAATGGCGACCTCGTTTTCGCTCACGCTGCAGGAAAGCGAAACTGACCCATCCGCAGATGTCGCCCGGAGGGCGTTCGTCAGCAGGTTAAGGCAAACCTGAGCAATTCGGTCGCGATCTCCCATCACTTCGATGCTCCGGTCACACGGGATGTACGAGTACTTGACCCCCTTCGCATTCATTTGCGGAGCGATCATCGCGTCGAGCGTCTCGAGTGCCGAATCCAGGGGCACGCGATCTTTCGCGATATCGAGCCGTCCGGCTTCGAGTCGCGCGAAGCTCAACAGATCCTCGATCAACGCGAGCAAATGCAGTTGGTTTCGGCGAATCCTGCCGAGGTCTGCGCTCTGCTCGGCTGTGAGGGGACCTCGCAACCCCATCTCGAGCAGCTGAAGAAATCCGCCAATGCCGTTCAGCGGCGTTCGCAACTCATGTGAAACGACCCGCAGGAATTCTGTCTTTGCTGTATTGGCCGCTTCGGCATCGCGAAGAAGCCGCGCATTATCGACCGTGTAGGCTGCGCGACGCGCGAGATCAAGCGCCAGTGCGAGGTCGCTTTCATCGAAATGTCTGTTCGACTCAGTCATGCACAGTGTGATCGCCCCGATAGTGCGATCGCGCGCTATCAGAGGTACGATCATAGCGGCGGAAAAATGCAACCCCTTCAGGATTTCCAGGTGGCGCTCATTCGTCGCGCCACCAACTACCATATCGTCGGTTATGACGGGAACAAAGAGAGGTTGGCCAGTCCGAAGTACTCCAGCCAGACCTCGGTCGCTCGTCCAGTCCTGGGGAAATTCTGTTGCGAGGGCTCCAGCTAACTCAATGCGTAGCGGATCGTCGTGGACGATTGCGACTCGGTCGACTTTTGGCGGCCACGCACCGGATTCGGGGTTCTCGACGATGTCCACCGCACACCAATCACCCAGCCGCGGGACAGCGGCCCGGGCAAGATTCGTCAGCGTCTCTGAATAGTCCAACGATGCCGAAAGCACTCGCGTTGCGTCGGCAAGAAAGGTTACCGAAGCAAGCATTGCCTCTGTCTGCTCCCGGGCTCGCCGCTCCAGGTCAAATGCACGCGCACGCTCCAGAGCCTGTCCGCACAACTGTCCGATGGTGAGAAGAAACGTGGTCGTACCAT
>JANYKY010000254.1 GCA_025357975.1 Gemmatimonadaceae bacterium | reverse complement strand
ACGAGACCGATCGTCACCTCGTGTTTTGGATCGTGCACGGTATTCAGCAGCTCGCGCCAACCATCCCAGTTCACGTCATCGGTCGTGAGCCCGATGTCAGTCGACTTCGCGAGGTGGACGAAGTCCACATTCATATGTATGGCAAGGTGCCGAGGCCGAGGCGGAAGCTCGGGCATATCACGGTAACGGCGGACGATCTGGCTGGCGTAAAGGACAGCGTTTCGAAACTCCGGAACGTCATGGGGCGTTAGGCCGGAAGTCCTTCGAGTTGGTCGAGGCACGTTCGTCACGCGCCTTCAAACCTTCGGCCAGTTGAGGATGTCACACCCGTATTCACTCTCAACAACTGAGCCTGATGATGAACAAGACGTCCTTTCTTCGCTCGCTGGTAATCCTGGCTGTCCTCATCCCGCCAGTCCGCGCGAGCGCGCAGACTGACGATGCCGAATGGTTGAGGAATTGTCGGGAAGATCGCGGCGATCGCTGGAATCGGAAGGAAACTTTCTGTGATGTTCGTACTGCGACTGCTCGCCCGGCCGGCGGTACAGTGTCCATGGAAGGGCTGAAGAACGGCGGCGTGCAGGTCACCGGTTGGGATCGAAACGAGATCGTTGTGAAGACGCGAATTCGCACCCAGGCTCGGTCACAGGGTGAAGCGAAAGCGCTTGCGGACCAGATTCGCACCGTGATCGACGGATCGACAATCACCGTCGATGGCCCACGCAATCACGGAGACGATGAGGACTCGAATCAGTGGTCGGCTTCGCTCGTTGCATCGGTGCCGAGCCGGTCGAACCTTCGAATCGAAACTCGAAACGGGCCGGTATCGGTGTCTCAAGTGAAAGGCGAAATGAACGTCCAGACCCGCAACGGCCCGATGGCGCTTTACGATCTGGCGGGAACCGTGAGAGCTCGCACGACGAATGGCCCGCTGCTGATATCGCTTAGCGGCTCCAGATGGGATGGGGGCGGCCTCGATGCGAGCACAACGAACGGCCCGCTGACAATCAGCGTTCCGGAAAATTATTCAGCACATCTCGAGACGGGCACGACCAATGGGCCCGTAAGTCTTGGATTCCCCGTGACTGTCTCAGGCCGAATCAACCGGGACATCTCAACCGACCTCGGCTCCGGCGGCGCGACTATACGGGCCATGACGACCAACGGTCCGCTCACATTGCGCCGGAAATAACAGTCGCCTTGGTAGCCGACGCTCCTCGAAAGAGTGACGAGAGTCGCGTGGCAGCAACGATGATGGTCGAGTCTCCGGTTGTGGTGGACGACTCGGCCGATGTGAGGCTCGCCGTCGCGGGAGACAGGCGCGCTTTCGAGAGATTGTACAAAGCACACGTGAACCGGGTGTTCTCTGTCTGCACGAGAATGTGCGGAAGCAGGGTACGCGGGGAGGAGTTGACTCAGGATGTTTTTGTAAGAGCCTGGGAAAAACTTCCGCAATTCAGAGGAGAAGCGGCGTTCTCGACGTGGATTCATCGAGTCGCAGTGAACATCGTTCTCACGGACAGGAAGACAGAAGGCAGGAAAAGGATGCGGCTGGTCGAGGACGATGCAGGGAGTGATGAAGCGCCAATGCAGCGAGGGTATGTAACTCCGGCTTACGGTGACAACATGGATTTGACGAATGCGATGGCGAAGCTTCCACCCGGCGCGAGGCACATTTTCGTTTTGCACGACGTCCAGGGATACAAGCATGAAGAGATCGCCGAGATGTGCGGGATTACTGCAGGTGGAAGCAAGGCGCAGCTGCATCGCGCCAGGCTCCTTTTAAGAGAGGCACTGACACGATGAATGAAAACGCGATGACGTGTGCCGATTGCGACGAATTGTTTGCCGATTATTTCGAGGGAACATTGGCAGATGACGTCCGCCATCCGTTCGACAGTCACATATCGAGCTGCGCAAGGTGCCAGCGGTTGATTCGAGACGTCGAAGGTATTCGCGTCGAAGCCCGGAATCTTCCGGACCTCGAACCCGCGCGGAATTTGTGGAGCGGAATCGAAACGCGCATTCAGCCGCGGGTCGTTTCGATTGAATCGCCTCCGGCCCGCCAACACTCGATGAAGTGGCAGTTGGCAGCGGCTGCAGCCCTCGTTGTGGCGACGTCTGGAGTTACGTATCTGGCAACAACGAGATCCTTAGTGATGTCGTCCGCCTCAACGAAGACGGCTGTTGCTCATGTCGCTCCCGAGATCAGGAAAGCGATTCCCGAAACTCAGGTCGCCGAAGAGTCATCGAGCAAAGTTGCAAAGCCTCAGCTGGGTGCTGCGGCGACGAAGCCGATTCCGGCCCGGGTTGCGCCCGCAGCAGCCACGCCGATCATGCGAGCTCCGCCTCACGCGTCGCTGGCGTCGTCAACGACTGCCTCGCGCTCTGTGCCAAGTGCCTCGGAGATAGCCTTTGCCGGTGAGATTAGTCAGCTGCAGTCGGTGCTGGCGGACCGGCGGTCGCAGCTCGATCCAGAAACGGTGAGAGTTGTCGAAGACAATCTCAAGCTCATCGATACTGCGGTCATGCGTGCGAAGGCCGCTCTTGGGCGGGATCCGGCGAGCGGATTTCTCACCCGCCAGCTCGACGGTGTACTTCAGAAAAAAGTGGAATTACTGCGGACGGTAGCCTTGCTGCCGGCGAGCACTGAATGAGAAAAGACAAATGAAAAATCTGGCATTCCTGAGTATCGCCATCGCGGCTGCGTCGGTACTGGGCAGTGGCCGCCAGGTCGGCGCGCAGGATAATCGGTACCGCGAGAAGTTCGATACGGCGGTCACACTGGACCGCGGGGGAACTGTCAGCATCTCCGTGTACTCCGGTCATGTCAACGTCGTCGGAGTGTCCGGCTCCCAGGTAAGAGTGCACGGACTGGTTGACCGCGGCGAGCTGCGTTTCGATTCGCACTCCGGATCCGTGCGCATGCAGATCGAGCCAGAGGAACGCCGCTCGGGCAACGCGGAGCTCGACATCACAGTTCCACTCGGGACACGCGTCCAGATTGACGGATTCTCCGCGCCGTACAGCGTCAAGGGCGTGAAAGGGGAAGTGAAGCTCGAGTCGATGAGTGGAAGTGCCGACGTCAACGATGCGGTTGGATCAGTATCGATCGAGACAGTGGCGGGGAATATACTGGCCAGCAACATAAACGGGGATTTGCGGGCCAGCGCTGTCAGCGGGCGGCTCGATATCTCCAATGTCAACGGCGACATCG
>JANYKY010000226.1 GCA_025357975.1 Gemmatimonadaceae bacterium | reverse complement strand
CCACAGATGATGTTGTTGGCGTAGTCCGGCTGAACTTCGTAAAACGTGCCGTCGTCGATGACCCTTCGGATCACGTCGTGCATGTCATACGGCTTGTTCGGATTGTCCGGGACGATATCCAGCAGCGCTTCGTCACGACGGTCACGCGGGTCTGTGCCGCTGCCTCTCGGTGAGTCATCGACGTTGTTCGATGGGATGTACTGAAAGAGGTCGCGGATCGCCTGGATACAAGCAGGCTCTGAATCATGCGCGAAGTGCGCAACTCCAGAAATCTCCGAATGCGTTGCCGCTCCTCCGAGCGTCTCCATCGTTACGTCTTCGTGCGTCACTGTCTTGACGACATTGGGCCCCGTCACAAACATGTACGAGCTGCCTCGTACCATATAAGTGAAATCCGTGATCGCCGGCGAATACACAGCCCCGCCTGCGCACGGGCCGAGGACGGCCGAAATTTGCGGCACTACGCCGGATGCGAGCGTGTTGCGGAGAAATATCTCTGCGTAGCCACCGAGTGAGACGACACCTTCCTGGATGCGTGCGCCTCCGGAGTCGTTGAGCCCGATCACCGGTGCGCCGTTGCGTATCGCGAGATCCATGATCTTGCAGATCTTTTCGGCGAAAGCTTCGGAGAGCGAGCCGCCGAACACCGTAAAATCCTGGGAGAAGACGTACACCAGGCGGCCGTCGATGCGACCATGCCCGGTGATCACGCCGTCGCCGTAGTACTTCTCCGCTTCGAGCCCGAAATCGTGCGACCGGTGAACCACGAATCGGTCGAGCTCGGTGAAGGACCCTTCGTCGAGAAGCAGATCGAGCCGCTCGCGAGCGGACAGCTTGCCCTTCGCGTGTTGAGCACTGACGCGCTTCTCACCGCCGCCAAGTTCTGACTCGGCGCGACGGCGTTCGAGTAACTCGAGTTTTTCCCGCATGGTCATAGGCGCAAAAAGCTAACGCGGCGTGACGAGGCCATCTACCCTCGCGCCCTCCACGAACCTGCCGGCGTAAATCCGCGAAGTCTGGAAATATGGTCCAGCGTCGCGTAACGTCCAGACATGCCTCCGTCGCCTGTCGCACAGGTTCGCAAGATCTGTCTCGCTTTACCCGAGGCCCACGAAGTCGAGGCGTGGGGCCAACCGACGTTTCGCGTCAAAAACAAGCTGTTCGCGATGTATGCGGATATCTCCAGCCACCACAGCGGAGGACGCCCTGCGATCTGGATCAAGTCCACGCATGTCAATCAGGACCTTCTCCTGCACGATGAGCCGGCGCGTTTCTTCAAGCCGCCGTACGTCGGGCCGTCCGGCTGGGTCGGCGTTTATCTGGACAAGCGGCCTTCGTGGACCATCGTGGCCGATCTGCTGCGCGACGCCTACCTCCTGACAGCTCCGAAAAAGCTTGCCGCTGCCTTCGCGGACGGACGTTAAAGAGGAGCTCGGCGAACCCGTTGAGCCGGAAAGTTTATCGTCGCGCTGACGGGACACAGCAGTCGCGGTCAGCGGCTGGCCAATTTCAAGACCGGCTTCGGTGTTGGCCCCGGCGCCTGCCTGCCCGAGTTTGCGGGCCTTCGGTAGAGGAAAAAAGCTAGATTCTGCCGGATGAGCGGAATAACGGACCGGCGGAATTATGACGAAGGCGTCGCCACGACCCTGCGGCCGTACCCCCATCGCACTCTCCTTGATTACCTCGGCGAGAACGCGAGGAAGTGGCCGTCGCGCCCGGCTCTTTTTTTCAAGGGCGCCACGATCACTTATTCGCAGCTCGAAAAGGCGAGCAGCCGGCTCGCCTCGGGCCTGGTTTCCATCGGCGTCAAGCCCGGCGATCGCGTCGCGATCATACTGCCCAACTGTCCGCAATTTGTCGTCGCCGAGGTAGCCGCCTGGAAGGCAGGAGCGATCGCTTGTCCGACAAATCCCACGTATACCGACCGCGAGCTCGAGGAAGCGCTTAACGCAACAGGTGCGGAGACTGCCGTAGTGCTTAATCGCTTTTACGAGAAGCTCAAGCGGATTCAATCACGGACGGCGTTGAAGCACGTCGTGGCCAGCGGAATCAAGGACTTTCTACCGATTACGAAGCGGTTCGCTTATACGCTCTTCAGAGAACGCGGGGAGGGCGAGCGCATCAAGCTGGCCAAGGGTGATTCACGCCTGATATGGCTCCAGAGGAAGCATGCAGGCGGCGTTGCGCCGGACGTCGATGTGAAGCCGGACGATCCGTCTGTAATCCTTATGAGCGGCGGAACCACCGGCACGCCAAAGGGAGTCGTCGGCTCGCATCACGGCATGGTCATCGCCGGGCTGCAGCTGCGTGAATGGCTCAAGCCCGCCATGAACGAGTGGACCGATACGATAATGTTGCCGCTGCCCCTGTTTCATACATACGCGAATACAGGCGTGCAGAGCTTGTCCC
>JANYKY010000209.1 GCA_025357975.1 Gemmatimonadaceae bacterium | reverse complement strand
AAGCGGTGCATCGGGCACGCGCACGGACACGAATAACCGGCCACGGGTAGCGGATACGGGAGGCGGACGACAGGAAGCGGAAAGCGGACAACGGGATGCCGGCTGTTCATCCCCCTGACGTTGTCCGCCGTCCGCTGTCCGTTGGCCGTTGTCCGTAATCGGTTGTCCGTGTCCGTTGTCCGTTCTCAGTTATTCGTACCGGTGCGCGTGCCCGACGCGCGGTCGCCCGAATTGAAATGAAACAGGCTCTTGTTTTCTTATCCGGGAAGCGGTGCATCGGGCACGCGCACGGACACGAATAACCGGCCACGGGTAGCGGATACGGGAGGCGGACGACAGGAAGCGGAAAGCGGACAACGGGATGCCGGCTGTTCATCCCCCTGACGTTGTCCGCTTTCCGTTGGCCGCTCGTTATCCCATGCCGAAGCTGTCCCAACACTTCCAAGGTTGCGGTCGTAATTGCATCATTGGAGATCCCCATCACCAACCCCACCACGGTGCTTTCCCGATAATGCGATTCCCCCGTTTGATCCTCATCGTAGCGAGCGCCTTTGTCTCGCTAACGGCATCAGCTCATGCGCAGCTGACCTCCCCCCTCGATTCCGCAGCTCTCGCAGCCTTTCGCTGGCGTAACATCGGGCCCGCCGTAATGGGCGGTCGCGTCACCGACATCGAAGCGGATCCGCGCAACTCGAAAATTTTCTATGTCGTCAGCGCAGCAGGCGGAATCTGGAAGACCGTGAACAACGGCACGATGTTCTTTCCACTCTTCGACAAGGAACGCGTCATCTCGATGGGCGATCTCGCGATTGCTCCGAGCAATGGCGACATCCTGTACGCGGGCACCGGTGAAGAGGACTCGCGCAATTCCATCTCACCGGGCGGCGGCATATACAAGTCGATCGACGCTGGCAAGACATGGAAACTGACCGGTCTTGAACAGACGCAGCAGATCGGTCGGATCGTCGTCGATCCGCAGGATCCGAACATTGTGTATGTCGCGGCGCTGGGGCATGCGTGGAACAGCAACCCCGAGCGTGGACTTTACAAGTCCGTCGACGGCGGTGTGACATGGAAGCTGTCGAAGTTCATCAGCAACAAGGCCGGCTTTGTTGACGTCGCAATGGACCCGGCGGATCACAACACGCTGTACGCATCGAGCTGGGAACGAGTTCGCGGACCCTACTATCTGAGTAGCGGCGGTCCCGGTAGCGGCCTCTGGAAGACGACAGATGCCGGTGCGACGTGGAATGAGATCAAGGGAGGTGGATTTCCTGCAACCATGAAAGGTCGTATCGGTATTGCGGTTGCCCCCTCCAACTCGAAGTACGTCTACGCGTGGGTCGAAGCTGACACGCTGAAGCACGCGTTAAAGAAAGGCGAAGTCGCTGACACCTCGAAAGCGCAGAAGGCGATCAGCGGCGTCTATCGCTCGACTGATGCCGGCGCAACCTGGACGCTGATGCAGCGCAACGGGAGCGATGCGCGCCCGTTCTACTATTCGCAAATTCGCGTCGATCCAAAAAATCCCGATCGCATCTACTGGATGTCATCGGTGTTTCGTTTTTCGGATGATGGCGGAAAGACCGAGCGACGTGGCGCACTCTCAATTCACACAGATTGGCACGCGATGTGGATCGATCCGCGCGATTCCGATCACTTCATCATCGGCGATGACGGTGGAATTGCGATCACCTGGGACAAGGGGGGCACGTACGATTTTCCAAACACGTTCCCGATCGGACAGTTCTACGGCGTGAGCTTCGACATGAGCAAGCCATATCGCGTTTGCGGTGGGCTGCAGGACAACGGAACGTGGTGCGGTCCGAGCCGTACGCGGGGCCGCTCGGGGGGAAGCAACTCCGACTGGTTCAACACCGGCGGCGGCGACGGATTCTACTCGGCCATGGATCCGACAAATCCGAACATCATCTACACCGAGTCGCAGGGTGGAAATGCGTCGAGGCTCGATCTCGCCTCGGGTGCTCGCTATCCGATCATGCGTGGAAGCGGCGGACGCGGAGTGAACTTCGAGGATTCGCTGATAGTTGCGCGTGGCGACACTACGCAAGCGATCAATCCCCGCGTTTCCGCGGCGGTGGATGCCGTTCGGCGGAGAGCGCAGGCCGACTCAGCACAGCGATACCGGTTCAACTGGTCTACCCCGTACATGCTCTCGCAGCACTCGGCATCGACGATTTACATGGGCGGAAACCGCTTGCTGCGCTCGACCGACCGGGGTGACAATTTCTATCCCATCTCGCCTGATCTCTCGACAACGGATTCGATGCGTATCCGCGTCAGCACCAAGACGACAGGCGGCATTACCAGCGACGCAACCGGGGCCGAGACATACGGAACGATCACGGCGATTGCGGAGTCGCCGATTCGGCCGGGAATTCTTTACGCCGGGACTGATGACGGCAATGTGTGGATGACGACGAACGACGGCGGCGCCTGGACAAATCTCACAAGGCATTTTCCGGGTGCGCCGGTAAAAGGGTGGGTGACCCGTGTCGAGGCGTCGCATTTCGATACGGCGACCGTGTTCGTCTCGATCGACGCACATCGCGACAACGATTTCCGGCCGTATTTGTATGTGTCGAACGATTTCGGTAGAACGTTCCGGTCGATTGTGAATAATCTTCCAAGCGGTGGCCCTGATTTCGTACACGTGATTCGCGAAGACCCATACAATAAAGACCTGCTCTTTGTGGGCACCGACGTTGGATTGTACGTGTCAACGAACCGGGGAGTGTCATGGCAGAAGTTCATGACCGACATGCCCACTGTTCCGGTGCACGACCTCAAGATTCATCCTCGCGATCGCGAGCTCATCGCGGCGACGCATGGGCGCTCGCTCTGGATCACCGACATCGCGCCTCTCGAGCAGATGGCAGACAGCACGATGCGACAAGGTTCCTACTTCTTCCAGCCGACGCAGGCATACGAGTATGCGCTTGCGCAGACTCAGAGCTGGAACGGCAACAAGATCTACGTCGCTGACAATCCGCCATACGGTGCAACGTTCTCGTATCGGCTGACTGGTGGCGATGCGCGTCGCGATACGACCCGGATCGTAGTGACCGATGTGAAGGGCGATGTCGTTCGCAGGTTGACGGGTGCAGGTGGTGCCGGGGTCCACAGCGTTACGTGGGATCTTCGTGGCGTGCCGAAGCCGCTTGGTCCCGCCGGTATTCGTGACAGCATAGTGGCCGCGCGTGCGCGTCAGCAGCGTGAAGACTCCGTAGCGCGAAACACCACGAGCGATACGACGGGCGCGGGCCGTGGCATGCCCGGCATGGATACGACGGCGATGAAAACCATGCGTGATTCGATGGGCGCAATGCGCGCTCGCGGAGACACCGCAGGTTTGCGCGCGCTTCGCGATCGGACGGAGGGGCAGGGCGCGGGTCGGCGCGGTGGTGGGCGTGGTGGTCCTGGCGGACCTGGTGGGTTTGGCGGAGCTGGTGCTGGAGGAATCAATCTTCGACCGGCAGAGGCGCCGCCGGGTCCTCCTGGAGCGTTCGGTGGTGGAGCTGGCGGTGGCCGTGGTGGTCGCGGGGGCGCGCGTTCCGGAGCGCCAGTCGCAGAGGGCGATTATCTCGTCACGATCACCGTGAACGGCGTGAGCATGAAACGCGTCGTTCATGTGGAGCGCATTGGCGATGTGCCCGATGACAATGGATTCGGTGGGGATGATGAGGACGATGACGGCGGCGGAGAACCTTGAGTCTTGACCGTTCCGCTTCATGAAGTGAAAGATTGGTTGGGTCGGCGCTGTATCGACTGCGCCGGCCCCAGCTCGACTCGGTCGAAGCCCGCCTGAAGGGCTCGCTTTCTTCCA
>JANYKY010000196.1 GCA_025357975.1 Gemmatimonadaceae bacterium | reverse complement strand
TTCATCACGAGACCGGTGTTGGCCGCAGGGCCGCCCTTGAACGCAACCGTCTTGAGCTTGCGCGGGTTGTCCATCGCCCACACGGTGTAGCCACCGTTCTCATAATAGGTGAACGCCATGCGATCAGCGCCGCGTGCCCATGTCAGGGCAGGGCTGTACTCGGTGATTGCGGTCACGCCACCAAGCACGTTGGTGAGCTGATAGTGCTGGCGCGTGTTGAAGTCGTACAGGAAGATGTTGCCAATGCCAGTACGCTCGCTCACGAATGCGATTGACTGCCCGTCGGGAGCCCACTGTGGATTGATGTTATGCCCAGCCTGGCCTGGGATGATCTCGATTGCCTTCGTATCGACATCCATGATCGCGATCTGCCACTTGGCGAAGTTCAATCGCGCAAGGTCCGTCGGCGGCGCACGATCAGTCGCAAAGGCGATCTTCTTTCCATCGGGCGACCACACTGGCTGAAGGTCACCATAAATGTCGTTTGTCAGCTGCGTCAGGTTGGTCCCATCGGAGTTCACGGTATAGATGTCCGTGATTCCACCGACGGTTCCACTGAAGACGATCTTCTTGTCATCAGGTGAGAATGACGGCCCGGTCGCTGCGTCGAGTCTGAGATCCAGGCGCTTTCGTACGCTTCGACTTGGCACATCGAGCAGATACAGAACGTCTTTGCCCTGGCGCTCAGCCGTGAAAGCGAGCGTCTTGCCGTCGTTCGAGAATGCGCTTTGGGAATAGAGAATTCGCAGCTCTTCGAAATTCGGATCGAGCGTGCTTGCGACGAGCCGCTTGATTCTCTCGCCTGTACGAGCGTTTCCAAGCCAGAGATCGATGAAAAACTCACCTTTTTTCTGGCTGCCGTTGGCAAGGAACGCGATGTTGTTGCCATCGTTCGACAGAGTCGGTGCGAGGAAAATCTCACCGCCCGATTTTCTCGGATTCAGGAGCGGCTGCGCAAAAGCACGAGGCCGGTCGTAGATCGAAGCCGAAGGCAGGTACTGTGACTGCACAGCCTCGCGCCACGCCGAGCCGACGTCGATCAGAGACATTCCAAGCTCGCGCTGGAAAGCACGCTCGATGCCGAGAGCAGGCGTGTTACGAAGAATCTCGCCGATCGCGGCATCGCCCCATCGCTCGCCGATGTACTGCCAGAGCGACTCTCCATAACGGTATGGAAAATATTTGTCGGGACGGTCGGTCATCTGCGCGATCGTCGGGATGTTGCCTTCCACCGCCGCATCGCGCAGCCACTCAGCCGTCAGCGGGTGACTCGGCCCATTGGACAGATACTCCGCCATTCCTTCCATATACCAGTAGGGAGGATTGATGCGCTCGAGTGTCTGCTGGTTTGCGCCGGCACGTCCCTGCGCGAAGACGTCATACTGGAACTGGTGCACCATTTCGTGCGCGAGAACCTGTTCGAAGCTGCCGAGGTCGCCGGTTAGCGGGAGAATCAGGCGATCACGCGCAGCGTCAGTGACGCCGCCCGTACCTTCGCCGAGATCGCCGGTAACGTTGTTCTGTCCAAAGTCAGGTCGCGAGGCAAACAGGACAATCGGTTTCTTCTCACGGAACTGATGGCCCAGAACTTTTGAGAGACGCGCATATGAACGCTCGGCCATTCGCGCTGCGGCGCTCACCGCCTGCTTTTCTTCGGGATAGTAGTGAACAAGAAAGTGCTCGGTCTCGAGCACGCGCCAGTTGAAGTGCTTGTACTGCACCTGGTTCTGGCCGAAGTACTGCTGAGCCTCAAGCCGTGAGCCGCAGACCACCAATCCGGCCGCGACAGCCAACGCACGAACCACTTTCATTGTCCCGCTCCCCCTATACGGTTGGCACTACTTCAGCGTCGCTCCACAGCCGCTCAATCTGATAAAAGGATCTCAGTGTCGGATGAAAGATGTGTACGACGAAATCGACGAAGTCGAGCAAAACCCATCTACCCTGTTGAACACCCTCGACATGGTGCACCCTTACTCCTGCGCGCTTCATTTCGGAGACGATGTGTTCGCCGATCGAGCGGACATGGGTATCCGATGTCCCGCTGGCGATTACGAAGTAATCGGTCATGTCGGTGACACCCTGAAGATTCAGCAGGAGCACATCGTTGGCTTTCATGTCCGATGCGAGCTGAGCAGCGCGCATCGCCGGATATTCAGGCTCGCGAGCGGGTGAAACGGGGGAAACTGACGTTGCCATTCGGCTCCGGTTGAGTTGAACGGGCGTTGAGCCCTCTTTCTACAATATCATACGGGCGAGGGAGAAGTTCCGTTAATGATGCGAAATGCATAACGGGTGCCCGGCAAACAGCCTTGGGCTACCAGCCTTGGGGCACAGCCAAAAGTCACAAGCCAAAAGTCACAAGCCAAAAGGCAAAAGCCAAAAGGCAAAAGCCAAAAGCAGGACTACTGGCCGACGACGTCCGCAATGAGGCGGTTGTTTTTTGGGCTACGGGCTAGAGGCTAGCTGCGCATTGCCCTTTCCGCTGTAGCGTGTGGCTTGTGGCCTGTGGCTTGTGGCTTGTGGCCAGGCCGTGTGGCTATTGTTTGATAACCCAGACTTTGATTTCGGGATGAACGTCGGCGTGCAGCCGAATCGGAACTCGATAGACACCGAGCGCCTTGATCGGATCCTTCAGATCGATCTGCCGCTTTTCGATCTCGTAACCCTGCTCAGCCAACTGCTGCGCGATGTCGGCGGAGGTTACGGAGCCGAACAACTTGCCTTCTTCGCCAACACGGGCTGAGAATGTCAGCGAGATCTGCTCGATCTTGCCCGCGTATTCCTGGGCTGAGGCACGGCGAGCTTCCTCTGCTGCGTCGAGGCGCGCCTTTTCCTGAGCAATACGCTTGCGATTGCCGGCGGTCGCTTCATACGCGAAACCGCGCGGGAGCAGGTAGTTGCGCGCGTAGCCGGGTGAAACCTTAACGATGTCGCCCGGGTGTCCGAGCTTTTCAACTGCCTGTCGAAGAATGACTTCCATTGCGAGAACCCTGTTAAAAGTGAACCGCGGCGACACGCGCGCCGCGCAATAATCTAGTTGTCTATCTGATTGATTTGGCTTCGATACGCGATCGCCAGTCGAGCCATGTGTCACCGAGGCCAAGCACGAGCGCTATCGGCCCCATCAACCACCATCCGAATACGCTCGAGATGACAAGCATTACGCGTGTGGCGCGTCCGCGCACCGTCCACACAATAATTGCGATCCCGCGAAGCAAATAAAGAAACCCGAAGAATACGAGCAGATTCAGTCCCGCATTCCTTCCATCAGCGAAAGCCTTAAGGAGGAATATGGACGCTCCAACCGCGACTCCCCACACGAGCTGATCATTGAACCTGAAATCCCGAAACTTGCCAAGTGGCGGACCCAGAGGCACGCCATTCATCCGGTGATACAGAGACCACGCGACTGCGAGCGCCGCAATGGATTGAAGTGCTGCAAAGGCCGGTACCAATATCAGGGACCATTTCGATATTGCAGCTAGCTGCTCCTCCTGCATTGCAACAAGGTTCATTTTCGGGTTCTGCGCGAATAGCTGCTTCCACTCTGGTTGCTTCGCCGCTTCGCGGAGCTGAGTGTCAGACTCTGCGACCCGCCTGTGAAGCTCCGTACTCATTGCTGAGGCAGCCCTGTCCATTCCCCCGGGCGATACAAGCACCACTCCGAAGGCCAGCGCAAAGGAGATGGCGATGGCCGACAGCGCACGAGTGAAAAAGCCCTCAGTCGATACGATGACGCAGACGATGCCGGCACTTGCTGCGGTGAGGATGATCCAGCCGCGCGCAAGCCAGCCGTACGAACCGGTGGCCGGAAAGTCGGCTCCGAGGAAAAACAAGCCAGCGATGGCAATCCAGAGGAGGGCGAAATGCAAGCGCCCCCCGCGAACCCAGCCCACGATTGCAAACACTGCGATTGCCGTTACCAGCATGAGCGCATTCTGCTCGATCGGAATGGCCGCTCTCACCTGCGGAAAAGCAGGGAGGATGACGAACGCGGCGACGGCAAGTACGTTGCGGCGCGAGGAGGCGACAGCCTCCAGGAGCCGCCGCCACCCGGCCCGCTCCTGAACCGGTGTGGCGGGTACGGTCATGCTACGCGGTGTGTCCCTTCAGGTAAGGAATGATCGCGAGATAGCGAGCACGCTTGATAGCTGTCGAAAGCTGGCGCTGGTGGCGAGCGCAGGTTCCACTGAGGCGACTCGGGAGAATCTTCCCCTGGTCCGTGATGAAACGGCCCAGCGTGCGATCATCCTTGTAGTCGATCCAGCGTACGCGTCCTTCGCAGAAGGGGCAACTTTTCTGTGGTCTTCTCATTGTGGGCTAATCCTCGTCGTCGTCGTCATCATCACGGCGCGCCGCCTGGGCTGCCATTTCTTCTTCGCTCATCGCCGGTGCTCCGACTTCATGCTCATGGAGCGTGATCAGATAGCGGATAACTCCGTCGTCGAGCTTGAGCGCGCGCTCGTACTCGGGAAGCACGGACGGATCGGCTGCGAACCTGGATACGACGTAGTAGCCGTTCTCGCGTGTGCCGATTGGGTAGGCAAGCTGGCGCCGGCCCCAAAGACTCGTTTCAGGCTGCTCGCTGGTGCCGAGCAGACCGTGAAAACGGCCAAGTTTTTCAGTAATTGCGGCGTCTTCGAGTGTAGAGTCGAATATGTACACCGCCTCGTAGTTCCGAGACATCGGTAGGCAATCCTCCTTGTGGTCTGAAACCGCCCCCCGCTGGTTGCCGGAGAGGGGGGAAGGTATGAAGGCCGCTCATCGCGACCGTTTTTGGGAAGGCGAAAGATACCCCTGACAGAGGAGGCAGGCAACGTCCCGCATCGGCAATGCGTACCGATTTCTACCGTCTTTCGCGCAGACGGGGTAGTTTTTGCAGCGTAACTCGCACGCGTTCACAACATGGAGATTCATCATGCGGTACATCAAATTCGGATTTCTCGCTGCAGTCATAGCCGTAACGGCGAGCTGCTCCAACGGAATGTCCACCGGCGGTCTTGACGTCGAGCAGACCTACATCGTCGCGCTCAAGCAGCTTGGCGAAGTTCCCACGCCAAAACCGACCAATGCGTCGGGAACCGCGCAGGTCCTGCTCTATCCATCGCGAATCGATTTCCAGCTCTCGGCGGTCAACATCACCGGCATCACGATGGCTCACATTCATAGCGGCGCTCCAGGCGTCGCTGGCCCTGTCATCGTGACCCTTTTTCTCCCCGGCTCGCCAACCGGAAACGTGAGCGGTGTGTTTGCCGTCGGCTCCCTCGACGCATCGAACCTGCCCTCGGGTGTAACGCTGGAATCGCTCAAGGCTCTAATTCTTAGCGGTAACGCGTACGTAAACGTGCACACAATTGCCAATCCCAGCGGAGAGATCCGGGGCCAGCTCGTTGCAGGTGTCCCAACCGCGACTCAGTGACCTCCAGACGTTTGACCCCGCGCGCCGCAATTGTTCTAATTGGGCTTGGCGTCACCACCGCGTCACTGCAGGCCCACGATTTTTTCTTTCGTGCCGATAGCTTCTTCGTTCCGCCTCAAAGCGTAGTTCATCTCCGCGCACTCAACGGGACTTTCAGCAAGAGCGAGAACTCGATTACGCGAGACCGCCTGCGCGACCTGAGTATCGTCGGGCCATCAGGCCACGATCATCCCGATTCTTCTGCATGGTCGACTGCGGGTGATACGAGTGTGCTCACGGTCAAGGTCGGGAATGCTGGCACGTACGTTGTCGGAGCATCGCTCCTGGCGCGCGAGATAACGCTAAAACCGGCGGATTTCAACAAGTATCTTGCCGACGACGGAATCCCGGATATTCTCGCGCTCCGAAAAAAGAAAAACGAGCTTGGGAAAGACGCCACGGAGCGCTATTCCAAACACATCAAGGCAATCCTGCAGGTCGGAAAGAAAAGGGACGGGGCCTTCGCTGCGATGCTGGGGTATCCGGCAGAACTCGTTGCGATGGACAATCCATACTCAGCTCGGCTCGGTGGATCGATGCGTGTCCGCGCGCTGGTCGAGGGGCATCCGTCTGCAAACGAGCTAGTGGTATCGGGTGGCAGAACCGCCACGGGCGGGCGGTTTACGGAGAAGAGAGTTCGCACCAACGCCGCCGGGATTGCGACCATCAAGCTGAATGCGCGGGGCCAGTGGTACGTAAAGTTCATTCACATGGCGCCGTTTACCGGCTCCGGAAAAGTTGACTACGAGAGCAAGTGGGCGACGCTGACGTTCGAGCTCAAATGATCTAGCTCTTGTAAAGCGACGGTCAGGAATAGGCGATGCCTGACCGTCGCTTTACTCGCTCGCTGCACCACTGAGAGGTGAGACTTAGAAGCTCACAAAGTTCGTGATGACTCCCTCGCACATGAGCGATGCCGGAAGAATTGGGTTCCCGGGTATAGTCCTAACCGGGTTTCCGGGTATACCGAACTGGCCACCTAGCGCGCCAAACCGGATCTGGTATTGCGCAGGGTTTGCCCGGACCGCATCGACGAGCGTCTGGCTGATCTTAGCTTCTCCCCGAAGAGAAAGGCTGCGGCACTGGTCGACCGGGTTGCCTGGAATCGTGACGGTCAGCCCTGCTACCAACGAAGCACCTATGTCGCTTGGGAATGCCGACAGGAAATACAAACCTGCGTCCGTCAGGATATTGTCACCCTGCGGGTTCTGGATGCTTCCGCATATCGCAACCGTCGCAAAACCTGGTGAAGGCCGCGTGCTCGTCGCTGGCCCGCAGGGATCGGCCTGTGTCGGATCGAGCTTGAGCTGAATGTGTCCGTAAGCACTCGCGCTGCTCCCCGAAAGTGCACCGAGCTGCGTATTGAGGACGGTGGAACCGCCTAGCAACGAAAATTGTGGCGCCATCGCGTCGACCGTTGCGGCGATTGGACTGGACGGAAATGGCGAACCTTCGGGCCCGCATGCAGTCAACACAAATGCTGCGGTAAAAATTGTTGCAGTGACGAAGCTTTTAGGAGTGCGATGTTCCATCTGGTGCTCCGGTCCTAACGGGTTTGAAACGCGCTCAGGGCGAGCGCGGCCAATGAGAAGCTGCGACCACTAATCCCAGAAGTCCAGTAACCCTCGGCGTTGCCACCGAGGTACTAGACGTTGAACCGAAACAGCAGCACGTCACCATCGGCAACGACATACTCTTTCCCTTCCGACCGCACCGCGCCTTTTTCGCGCGCCCCTTTCCATCCGCCATTCTCCACGAAGTCGTCGTACCCGACCGTCTCGGCGCGAATGAATCCCTTCTCGAAATCTGTGTGAATCACCGCGGCGGCCTTCGGCGCGGTGTCGCCGCGATGGATTGTCCACGCGCGGACTTCCTGCTCGCCGGCGGTGAAATAAGTCTGCAGGCCGAGCAGGTGATAACC
>JANYKY010000176.1 GCA_025357975.1 Gemmatimonadaceae bacterium | reverse complement strand
TGACGATATCGCCGGAATACTTGATTCCGCCGTCGGCGATTACCGGGATGTCGCCAGCCCCCTCGACGGCGTCGAATACCGCGGTAAGCTGCGGAACTCCGACACCGGTGACTACGCGTGTTGTGCAGATGGAGCCAGGCCCGACACCAACTTTCACCGCATCGACGCCACGCTCCACGAGCGCAGCCGCACCGCTTCGAGTCGCAATATTTCCGGCGATCAGCTGTACATCCGGAAAGGCTTCTCGTGCATCCGCCGTTGCCTTCAGTACTGCTTCGCTGTGACCATGCGCGGTGTCGATTACCAGCACGTCTACACCGGCATCGACGAGAGCGCGTGCACGTTCGCGGAAGTCCACCGCGCCTATCGCCGCAGCCACCATCAAGCGACCGTGCTCGTCCTTGTTGGCATTCGGAAAATCGCGCCGCTGATGAATGTCGCGCACGGTGATGAGGCCGCGAAGTGCTCCTTTTTCATCGACAACAGGAAGCTTCTCGATGCGATGCTTACCGAGTATTCGCTCGGCTTCCTCGAGCGTCGTTCCGAGCGGCGCGGTCACGAGGCCCTCGGAAGTCATCGCTTCGCGAAGCGGCTGATCCAGATTGCGCTCGAACTGCAAATCACGGTTGGTGATGATCCCGACCAGATGTCCGTCCCGATCGACTATCGGCACGCCGGAAATCCGAAATCGCTGCATCAACGTGACGGCTTCACGCAATGTCGCGTCTGGCGAAAGCGTGATCGGATTGAGGATGATTCCGCTCTCAGATCGCTTTACCCGATCGACCTCAGCCGCCTGCCGATCGATCGACATGTTCTTGTGAATGACCCCGATACCCCCTGCCCTCGCCATCGCCATCGCCATCTCTGATTCGGTGACCGTATCCATCGCGGCGGACGCAAATGGAATGTTCAGGGTGATCTTGCGCGTGAACCGCGAAGTCGTACGGACGTCCTTGGGGTGCACGAGTGAATGACGCGGCGTGAGCAGCACGTCATCGAACGTAAGTACGACGTCCTCGCGAACTCGGCTGGCTCCATTCGATCTTCCGGATGCCTCCCGGAAACGAGAAAGCCCGCTCCCGGTGTCAACCGGTTGAGCGGGCTTTGGCGATGCAGCTGCTGATGTTGGTCGAGTTGTCGTTGCCATAGCTGAATGTAGGAGAACGCGCACTGACAGTCCAGATGCGGCCCCTCAAATTACAGGCGGCCGATTGTCCTCAGGCGGCGTCGCATCCGGCGCGGCAGGAAGAAAGCGCACGCGGCCAGAATCTTTTCGAGATTGAGGTCCGTCAGCTCCGCTGGATCTCCCACCCAATAGTCTGCAAGCACGCTGCGGCCGGCGTTTCCAATGAGTCTCTGGAGCGCAAGGATGAGAACAAAAACGTCGTCCACTTCGCCGATGAAAGGAATGAAATCGGGAATGACATCCACAGGCAGCAGGATGTACGAAATCGCCCCGGCGACGACCAGCTTGTCGACCGCGTTGACTCGGGAATCCGTGAGCAAGCCATAGAGTAACTTGAGGAAATTTGGCAGCTCACTGATCGTTCCCATGATCGTGCGTTTCGCGCCCGTACGCGGAGTGCTGCTGACATTCACATCTAAAGGAACGCTTCGCGTACGCCGTCCAGCGGCGGACGTCGTTCTCTTGGCAGTCGTCACTTGGCTTCGTCTCCAGGGTTATGCGGTAACTGACTCCCGAGCTCATGCGGGCCACCCCGCGGAGGTGGAGCAGGTTGCACAGGAGCCGGAGGCACGTCAGCGGTTCCTCCTGCCGCGCCCATGATCCCCGTTGCAACAGACTTGCCAGCGGCCGCGACTTCATTGATCGCTCCAACCGCCCTGTTCATTATGCTCATGGTTCCGGAGATGGCGCTCGCTGATACCCTGCCTGCCCTCAAGGTGCTTTCGACACCCTCAGCAAAACGGGTCAGCGTGTTGGGAGAAGGTGAATTCCTTGGCGCATACTTCGAGTCGAGGAACTCGATATAATCGAGAACCTGATCGAGTTTGTCGTCGGGCATCAAGTCGAGCTTCCGTAGCAGCCGGTCACGCAGAATGTCGTTCATCCCGTTTATTTAACCTCGCCACCGCGCGCGTTTTCCCCGCGCATCGATGTGTACGTAAGTGGTGCGATAGTGACCGCTCGTGTAGATGCCGAGGCCTCCCACCAGGTCGGGATGCTTCAGCTCGACAATCTCAACCGCGAGCCCCACCATCCTGCTGTCGATAGAAGTGTACTTCCCATCCCCGTCCGCGTCGATTGCAACATCAGCCGCGTCACCATACTGATGCTGGCTGTCTCGCGCTGCTCGCGAAATTGTGCGGTTGTGATCGGGAGCCCTGAATCCTGAATGCACATCCAGCGCAAGGTGAACTTCGTCGACGGTTCCGCCGTGCCATCGCGCAATTTCCGCGATCACGAGCTCCAGCTTGTCGAGGAGCCGAGGACTGACTGCGGCGTAGCGCGGCCAGCCGTCCTGCGAATCGTGATTGAGGAAATCGCTGACCTTGAGATGCTTGCTGAGAGGAATATCCACATCGCTCGGATTCACCTCCAGAAACCCCTCAGGCGGTTCCTGCTCACCCGCTAGTCGCTCTGCGAGATACGTTCCGATGCGATAGCCGTTGAGCATCTCCCCTTCCTTGTCCTTGAAAGGGACCAGGACAGCTACCGTCAAACCTTCGACGAGGCGATGCTGGCTTCCACGCACCAGGGCCAGGTGATAGAAGCCCGGACGGGACGGCGCCTGAACCTTCGCCCCGTTGAGCGCGCGCGCAGCGCCAGCCGACGCGGTGTCCCCATTGCGAATCCATGCGTAACCCAGCGAAGTGGGATCGCCGTTAACGTCGAGCGGATACTCGACGGTCTGATTGGGAAGCGCGAACTTGAGGAGCACTCCGCCACTCTCTCCAAACGCACTCGCCGATGGGGCCGCAAAGGGCAGCGCATGCGTGAGATAGGTCCCGAAAGGCTTGATCTCGAGCGATGCTAACGGATGACTGAATTGAATTGCGCCGAGCGTTGCCACGATCAACAGTCCGAGAGTGACTATCAACGTTGGACGCTTAGGGCGATACGAAGGCTCGACCGGCAACTCGAGTCGCCGGTCGCGCAGGGTTGAATCCATGATTACAAGTTAGTGTTGGGGCACCCGGATCGCCTCAGTAGATATAAACGGGCGTTCCGACGGGCACCATGTCGTACAATTTTTCGACATCCTCGTTCCTGAGCCGAACGCAGCCGTGGCTCGCAGCGTGGCCTATGGACTCAGGCTCGTTGGTGCCATGAATGCCATATCCATCGCCGAGATCGAGCCGGCGAGTGCCAAGAACATTGGCATAACGCCGCTGATTTACTCCGTAAGGCGGAATGAGGATATTCCCGTTGACTACGATTTCGTGGCCTTCCGTCGCGGTCATGGGGACTTCGTGCCCGTCAGGGTACTGCTGGACAATTTCGGCACCATCCACCTTCACGACCGATCCATCGGACTGCTTGATGACGGTGCCACGATCCATCTGGGCAAGCCCAAGGCCTCGCTTGTTAGCCTGCTCCTGAAAATGCCAATCGGGCGGCACCCACTCGGGGTTCATGTCCTTGGCCTGCACAGTAAGACGTCCACGCGGAGTGTCAAACTTGTACTGCTTTCCGCCGCCGCCGTCCGATACGAGCGCCTTGCCGCTTCCAGTTGCAACAGGAGCCTCGAAGAGAATCTCATTTCCGCGTTTGTACCATAGATGATTCTCGGCGATGCTGACGACGATGTAGGGCGTTGTCGCACTGACGACGGAGCTACCCGAGACAAGATGGTTGAGGCTGTCGGTGGCCGCGCCAAGCTTCGCCTTCACCTCTTCGAGGACGCCCAGATTATCGTTGAACACCATGCGGTTTACGTCTCGCGCATAGCGAAGATCGGCAGTCTTCGTGACAAGCATCGCGCTGCCCGTGGCGGCCAGAGCAAAAGCCAGCAACGTGCCCCAAACCCACTTGCCACCATGCGTCAGCGTATTTGCAATTCCCATCGATTCACCTCGGTCCGGAGCGACGCGGACCGCATTAGTAAAAGTATACCCGCATCCCTGGACTGAGATTCGGCATGATCGCCATCAGGTCCTGCCGCGTAATTCTTACCCCGCCGGGCGGAATAGGCTTTGTGTCCGAAGCGAGTGAAGTCGCGTCGGACGGAGAAATCACTGTGCCACCCGCGAGCACAATTCCATCATCAGAGATGCTGGCGACCGACCTCTGCCCGCGCGGAACCACGACAGGAATGGAATCGGCTCCATTGCTGACCTTTGTGTCGAGTCCGAACGCTGCAGGCATCTCCCGCAGGACTGCTCCTTCGCGCTCGAGGTAAATCTTGCCACTGTCTACGGAGACAGAGAGATGGAGCGTCTTTTCGATCTTCGCCTGCCTGCGTGCGAGCTCGAGCGCGATGCGCGCCTTGCTTTGCTCCGATTCGACAATGAGATCCGTCTTCGCACGCTCGGTCGACGTCATGTTAGCCCGAAGTCGCGCAACCTCGGCTGCGTACGAATTTCTTTTTACGACGAGATAACCGTCGAGGCCTACAATCACGACGAGACCGACGAGAAGCGTAAAGACGAATCCGGGATACGCTCGCCGAAAATCCTTGTAACCGCCGCGGCGACGATCATGAGCGCGCTCCCCCGCCGGGTCCCGGCGATCACCGGGCCCATCGAGCGGATCCGCATCATTCGGAATATCTGGGGATTTGGCCATTTATCGTCGTGTCAGGCTTTGAAGGTCTAAAACAGGAACGCCGGCCGGTTCACTATGACCGTTTCGAATGCGCGCGGTAACAGTGATGTCCGCCATCGGTGCAAGCCCGCGTGCGCTCTGCAAAAGTGAAGCAGGAATGGCAATGTACACCAGCGTTTTCTCTGCGCCCGGCCCAAGTGCAAGAAGATATTGCTCCCCCGTTTGCAGGCCACTTCTCAAGGCATCGGCCGTTTGCAGCGCAACAGCTTGTACGTCCCAGCGAACGAGCTTGCCCTGAGCCGCAGCTGGATTCGCGCGTACGTCCGCACCACTCAACGTCGCGAGCGTGCTGTCGGCAACGACGAGATCCGATTCGCGAACCCATCCCTCCACACGGACACGCACCCAGTCGTGATCTTTGCCAACCACGTTAACGGTCGCACCTTTCGTCAGCTGCCCCAAGGCTGGTGGTGCATCGGCTCCGGTGACAGGCGAGGTCCTGAGGACGGTCGCTCTCACGGCCGTATGCGGGCTGCTGTCCTGAGCCGAGAGTAAACAGGGACCAAGCAAGACTAGGAAAGTGAGTGCACTGCGCATCGCTGGTTTGGGCTTTTTGGCGAGCGTACATTTGGCTGGGCCGGTTTCTAACGTACACTCTTACACGCAGCGGGCAAATATGGCCGGCATCGAGGCGCGCCCAGTCGCGCTCATCGTTCTGGATGGCTGGGGTTATCGGGAAAGCACTGAAGGCAACGCCATCGCGATGGCGAACACGCCCGCGTGGGACGCCATCTGGAAGCATCCGGCGCGAACACTGCTGCAGGCGTCCGGCATCCGCGTCGGGCTTCCCGCTGGACAAATGGGCAACAGTGAGGTCGGTCACCTCAACCTCGGCGCGGGGCGGGTCGTGATGCAGGACCTCGTCAGGATTACAACTGCAATCAGCGACGGGTCATTCTTCACGAATCGGCAGGTTCTCGATGCCTGCAAGATGGTGAAGCAGAACGGCGGGACTCTTCACCTGATGGGATTGATCGGGTCGGGCGGTGTGCATGCCATCGACAAACACCTTTTCGCGCTGTTGGATCTCGCCGCGCGGGAGAACGTGCCAAGAGTGGCGATCCACGCCTTCATGGATGGCCGTGACACCATGCCCACTTCGGGCCTTGGCTACATCGAAGAGCTCGAGGCCGAGGCTCACAGAGTCATTGCGAAGGCGGGCCGCTCGAACATCGAAATCGTTATCGCGAGTGTGTCGGGCAGATACTACGCGATGGATCGAGATAAGCGCTGGCCCCGATCGGAGCTGGCTTATCGCGCGGTTGTAGATGGGACCGGACCCCGTGCGGCCAATGCATCAGCGGCGATTCGTGCTGCGTACGATGCGGGAACGACCGACGAGTTCATCATTCCGGTCTCGATCGCGAAGGACGGTGCGCCGCTCGCGCCGATTCGCGACGGCGATGTCGTCATCTGCTTCAACTATCGTTCTGATCGCATGCGTCAGTTTGTCCAGACGCTGATCGACCCTGCCTTTGCCGGATTCGATGTGACGAAGCGGCCGCGCGTTCACGTCCTCACGCTGACGTCCTACGATCCGACGTTCGATGTTCCGGTCGCGTTTGCGCCGCAGTCCATGGCGAGAATTCTATCAGAGGTTTTGTCGGCTAGCGGCAAGACGATTTTAAAAACGGCGGAAACCGAGAAGTATCCGCATGTGACTTACTTCTTTAACGGCGGGCAGGAGACTGCATTTCCGGGAGAAGACAGGATACTGGTGCCGAGTCAGAAGGTTGCGACATACGACTTGATGCCGGAGATGAGCGCGCCGGGTGTGGCCGACGTGTTGACGAGGGCGATCACAGAACGGTCTCACGACTTCATTCTGTGCAACTTCGCGAACGCCGACATGGTGGGACACAGCGGCTCGATCGACGCAACGATCAGAGCAGTGGAGACGGTGGATGAGTGCCTTTCACGTGTCGTGAAGGCTGCCGAGCGATCGGGATTTCGACTGCTGATTACAGCAGATCACGGCAACGCCGAGATGATGATCGACCCGGTTTCTGGCGGGCCGCATACGGCTCATACGACCAACCCAGTGCCACTGGTCGCACTGGGTGATGAGAGCATGACAACGTTGGCCGCGGACGGAGCTTTGTGCGATGTGGGGCCTACTATATTACGAATGCTCGGCATCGAACAACCGCCGGAGATGACGGGAAAAACACTGGGAGTAACGAGATGAAGCAGCTGTTGTTCGTGATCGCTTTTGCCGCCATCGCACAGGGTGCCTCCGCGCAGACGGTTGACGTTGGCTATCCGCCTCCGAAGAGTCCGTTTCGCGACCTCGAGTACCATCAGGAATTCACAGTCTTTGGTGGATACTTCGCGGCGGCCAGTGATCCGGCATCGGCGGCTCCCAAGAGCGCACCCATGGAAGGCATCCGGTATGAAGTGACCGTGGGTGGTCCCGCGCAGATCGTGGCGCGCTTCGCACGTGTCAACAGTCAGCGAAACGTCATCGATGCCACCGCACCTGCGGCGAGCCGCATTCTCCGCAGTGAGAGCTGGCCTCTGTACATAGTTGACGCCGGGATGTCGCTCAACCTCACTGGGCAGCGAACATTTCACGGTGTTGTTCCTGTCATCTATACGGGAGTGGGTCTCGTCAGCGATCTGGACAAGAAGGAAACCATAGACCCGTTCAACATCGGCACCAACTTTGCCTTTTCGTTTGCCGGCGGTTTGCGCGTGGTGCCTGGCGGGCGGTTCCAGATCCGTGCGGATGTCGGCACGTACCTGTACCAGATCAAGTATCCCACGGGGTACTACGTCATCACTTCAGACAAGACATCGGTTGTTCCCGCCGCGCAGGCCAAAAATTCCTGGAAGAGGAACGGGGCGTTTACCCTTGGAGCGTCGTACCTCCTCTTCCGCTGATCCGGCGCCAGTCGCGCCATCGCTGAGAGAGAGAAATGGCTGACGACTTCGACAATGTGGATGAGCTGGAGAACCTGAACGACG
>JANYKY010000162.1 GCA_025357975.1 Gemmatimonadaceae bacterium | reverse complement strand
ACTGGTGTTATTTCTAGTTGCTGATCAGGCGCGCGTAACGAGAGAACGGCGATGGTTGGTCCTTCTCGCCTACCTGATCGGTTTTGGCTGGGCTCTCCAATTGTCAGCGCTCGTTAGTGCGCCTGCCGCAGTGTTTCTGGCGTTGTGGAGAAATCCCGAAGATGACGAGCGAGTGCTGTTCAATCGCGCGACGTCCGAAGCTTCAGCGACGATGCGGAGAGATATGTGGCTAGCGGTTGGGGCCGCGATTCTCGTCACGCTCGTTGGCGCATCGGCTGTTTTGTTCATGCTGGTTCGCGCGCAGCACGATCCAGCCATCAATCAGGGCAATCCGGCCACGCTTCACGCACTCACAGACGTAATCACGCGGCGACAGTATCTTCCCGCTCCGATGCTGCCCCGTCAGGCGCCGCTCTATCTGCAAATCGGAAACATGTTCGAATACGCAGACTGGCAGGTTGCTCTGAGTCTGGGCTCGGACCCACCGCCAACCGTAGGTCGGACCTTCGTCACGGTGGTGTTCGCGATTCTTGGCGTGATTGGATCTACGTGGCACCGGCGCGCTCATCTGCCGAGTTGGGAAGCAGTGACGCTGCTTTTCATAACTGGCACGATCGGTATCGTCATCTATCTCAACATGAAGGCGTCACCGTCGTACGGAGCTGGATTTCTTCCAGCGGCTGCGAAGCACGAAGCCCGTGAGCGCGATTACTTTTTCGCGCTTGGATTCATGTGCTGGGGATTGTGGGCAGGCGCCGGCGCGGTTTGGCTGCTGCGCGGATTGGGTTGGCCAGGGAAGGCAATTGCCCTCGGTGTTGCTTTTCTCCCGGCGGTGCTCAACTACAACGCGGTCGATCGCAGCAGAACGCCTGTCGCGTACGCTGCGCGGTTGAATGCGCAGAAAGATTTGATTCCTGATCCGCCAAACTCGGTTTTTTTCGCCGCGGGCGACAACGATACTTATCCCGTGTGGTACATGCAGGAGGTCGAAGGGCTTCGCCGTGATGTCACGCCCGTCACCTTACCTTTGCTTGGCGCAACATGGTACCGCGAGGAACTTGCTCGGCGGCATCAGTTGCTCGGGCCGGAGTTTGTCGAGACCTGGCGAGGACTCGGAGTGACTTATGCCGAGTTATGCACCCGCGCTCGTGCACTCGCTCGGCCGGTCGTAGTGCCACGGATGCCGGGAGCTCCTGTCGTTCCAAAGGCATGTCTCTGATCCGCCCAGTGGCGAGTTCTGCGTCTACAGTCTCTGAGTGTATGAGTGATCAGCGGCTTGACTGAATACTCCGACTCATTCACTGTAGAACCAAAACCCGTCACTGACCGGATGGAGAACCTGCCCGATTTTAAGCAATGCGCTTGACGAGCAGCGGCTAATTACTAGTACCGGTAGTGATCCGACTTGTACGGCCCATCTTTAGATACGCCCAGATACTCTGCCTGCTCAGATGACAGTTGTGTCAGCTTGACCCCGAGCTTCTCGAGATGCAGCCGCGCAACTTTTTCGTCCAGATGCTTCGGCAACGTGTAAACCTTGCACTCGTACTTGCCGACATTCTGGTGCAGCTCGATTTGCGCCATCACCTGATTCGTGAAGCTCGCTGACATCACGAAGCTGGGATGCCCCGTCGCGCAGCCGAGATTCAACAGACGGCCCTCGGCGAGAATCATCACGCTGTGTCCGTCGGGGAAAACGTACTCATCGTACTGCGGCTTGATGTTGACGCGCTTCACGCCTTTCGACTCCATCTTCTTGAGGCCGGCCATGTCGATCTCATTGTCGAAGTGACCGATGTTACCGACGATCGCCTTGTCCTTCATCTTCGCCATGTGCTCGGCAGTGATGATGTTCTTGTTGCCGGTGGCGGTGATGAAGATGTCGGCAGTCTCGAGAACTGACTCGAGCGTCGTCACCTGATAGCCTTCCATCGCTGCCTGAAGTGCGCAGATAGGATCGATCTCCGTGATGACGACACGTGCGCCCTGACCTTTGAGCGCCTGAGCGCAGCCCTTGCCGACGTCGCCGTAACCGCAGATAAGCGCGACCTTGCCCGCGAGCATCACATCTGACGCCCGGAGAATC
>JANYKY010000147.1 GCA_025357975.1 Gemmatimonadaceae bacterium | reverse complement strand
CAGCGTAACAATTCAAAGGCTCCGGTAACTGTTACGCTGGCGCCAATCCTTAGAGAAAGGCCCTATGCAAGTCTGTGGTATCAAATGCGCAGTGTGCTCGGCTGTGATTGCTGTTCAGGATCAGGGAACCTGGTGCGGGCGCTGCAACACCGTGATTCACCAGCAATGTCGTCCTTCGAGTTTGTGCCCCGGCTGCAATGAGTCATTCTTGGATCCGGCTGAGCTTTTTGTGCGTTCAAAGTACTGTCCACAATGTATGACCTCCAACAGTGCAGGTCGTGACACGTGCGTCGTGTGTGGCGGATCGACGAGATGGGACACCGAAGATGAGTATCAGGCTCGCAAGAACGTGGTGCAAAAGTGGGGACAGCACTTTGTAATTACCGGTTTTGTTGAGTTATCCGTCGCCCTGGTTGCTGGGCTTATTGTTGGCGGACTTGTGTTTGTCTTCATCATCGGCAATTACTCCACGCGCTTTTTTGGGCGCGCGATCGTCACCATAACGCTTTGTGCTCTGGGAATTGCGACCGACGGAGTTTTTCGAATTCGGAAGGGACGCGCATTCCAAAGGTTTGAGTGAGGTTTGAAAAATGGATTCCCAAAAAAAGTGCTCGCGAAGTTTTCAAGCAAGAGACCCGCTTGAACTCAAAAAAATACTTCTGGCGGGCCTGAATTCTGGCCCGCCCATCGAAGCAAACGATGCGTATTTTCGACGCAAGAAAGAACGTCTATTGGCGCGCCACGGGAAGATATCTAAATCGTGACGTGATGTCTTATCGGTCCAGAGGATGGGTTCACGTCCTCCGCATTCTTCACGATTCTTCACGCCGCGCGACATCGAACAATCTTCAACGACTGATCTACGCCGCTGCCGTTACCTTCTTCGCATCCCGCAACTCGCCGGACGACAGAATGCGGTCGGCGTCCAGCAGGATGACCACGTTTTTCGCGATCTTGGCCAGGCCGAGAATGAACTCGGTCGAGATGTTCGATCCGAATTCCGGGGTGGCTTCGATCTGTTCGGCCGAAACATTCAGAACTTCAGAGACCGAATCGACGATCAGGCCCATGATGACATCGCTGTGGCCGCTTTGAACCTGTACGACGATGATGCAGGTCCGCTCCGTGTCAGGTCTAGTCTCAAAGCCCAGCTTGCAGCGCAGGTCGACGACCGGGATTACTTTTCCGCGCAGGTTGATCACGCCGCGAACATATGGCGGCGTGCACGGGACTCGCGTGACATTCAAGATGCCGATGATTTCCTGGACTTTGAGGATTTCGATGCCGTACTCTTCGGCCGCCAGTGAGAAGGTCAGGTATCGTCCCGGGCGGGCGCTCACCGTTGCTGCTTCCTCGCCCGCCAGTTTCAGTGTCGTATTCACAAGTACTCCTTTCGCAGTGTTAACCGCCTTTGGTGGCGCCTCTTAGAAGCTGCTCAGTTCCTCGTCCGTTAGCGGGATCACTGCGGCGGCACTGCTGCGCTTATGTGCTCCATTCAGCGTGGCGATGCGATTGTGGGTCGGTCGCGGCGCAGGTGCGGCCTTTTCGATGTGCCTGGCTGGATGCGAAACGACCGGCGCAGCTTTCTTATGAACCGCTGGTGCGTGAGCCGTGTGCGCCTTCGGAGCGGCGTGCGCGATATCGGAAGCTCGCACGCCGTCGCTTCCGCGAACCATCTTGATCAGGGCGTTGACCATGTCCTGCAGTTCACGGGATTGCGCCGAGAGCTCTTCACTGGCCGAGGCCGTTTCCTCCGCGTTGGCGGCGTTGGCCTGGGTCACCTTGTCCATTTCACCCACGGCTGTGTTGATCTGCTCGACGCCCTTGGCCTGTTCACCGCTGGCGGCGGCGACTTCGCCGATCAACTGTTTAACCTTGTTTGCAGCCTGGACGGTGTTGGCAAAGCTCCTGGCGATTTCGACCTCGACGGCCTGCTTGAGGATATTCGAGACTTCCGCCGAGACCTTCACACCGTTGTCTGCGTTGCGTTGAGACTCTTCGATCAACGCGGCCGTGCTCTTGGCTGCTTCGGCGGAACGCTGTGCGAGATTGCGGACTTCTTCAGCCACCACGGCGAAACCTTTTCCAGCTTCTCCGGCGCGGGCCGCTTCGACGGCGGCATTGAGCGCCAGCAGATTGGTCTGGAAGGCGATCTCGTCGATGGTCTTCAAGATTTTCGCGGTCTGGTCGGCCGACACTTTGATCTTCTGAATGGCATCGTTCATGCCGCCAATACGCGAGGTCAACTCCTGACCCATGCGGCTGGTGGTTTCCTGGCCGGATTCGGCCGCGGAACTGGCGTGATCGGAGTTGGTGCGAGCCTGGCCGGCGTTGTCGGCATTCTGGCGGGTCATCGAGGCCATCTCTTCCAAAGACGCGGACGTTTCTTCGAGGCTGGAGGCCTGCTGACTGGCGCCTTCGGCCATGCTCTGGCTGGACTGTGAGACCTGGGTGGCTGCAGCCGCGACCTGCTCGGCGCTGGCGCTCAGGCCGGCCACGATTCCATTTAGAGAAGCATTCACGCTTCGAACAATGATCAGGGACAGTAATCCACCAATGACCATTGCCGCCGCAATCGCCACCGTGGTACCCCACTGTGCTTCCGCAATGGAGGCTGTAATTCCTGCAGAGGCAGCGTCACCACTATCTT
>JANYKY010000131.1 GCA_025357975.1 Gemmatimonadaceae bacterium | reverse complement strand
TCGAGCAGATTCCCGCGGTGAACATGGCTGACGTCGCGAGAGATTCCACACTCAGGAGAACTCTCGATCCGGGGCTCGATTACAATTTTATCCAGTTCAATCTCAAGGACCCGAAAAAGTCCACGCAACCACATAAATTATTTGCAGACAAGGCGCTCAGGCGTGCGCTCAGTGCAGCAATCGATAGACAGAGTATCGTGAAGAACGTCTACGACTCTCTCGCCTTTGTCGCCGTTGGTCCGACGGTTCGCGCTTATGCGACTACCGATACGACACTTCGCCCGATTGCGTTATCGGTTGCTGCTGCAACGCGACAGCTTGACTCCCTCGGATGGAAAGATTCGAACGCGGACGGCGTTCGTGACCGCAACGGGATACCACTAGAGTTCACACTGTCTGTTCCCGCATCCAGCAAGGCCCGATCGCGCATGGCGGTGCTTGTGCAGGAGCAATTGAGACAGGTTGGCGTCAAGGTGGATATCGATCAACTCGACTTCCCCGCTTTCATCAGTCGCGAGAACAGCCGCGACTTCGACGCGGTTTTCGGGCAGTGGCACGTCGAAGCAAGTCCTGGCAGTGTACGTCAGACGTGGGGCACCGCCGGCGCTACGAAAGGGGGCAGTAACTACGGCTCATACTCAAATCGCGCTTTCGACGCAGAGGTCGACAGTGCTCTCTCGGCCGGAAGTTTTGAGGCGCGCAGAGCGAACTTCACCGCAGCGTACCGCACGATCGACGATGATGCGCCGGCGATATGGTTCGCCGAGCCAAAGCGGATAATGGCAGTGAACCGCCGTATCGTCACGGGGCCGCTGCGAGCCGATTCGTGGTGGGCAAACCTTGCCGAGTGGATGATTCCGGCGGACAAGCGCATTGCCCGCGATGCGAGAACGACTATCCCGACCCGGTAATTAGTGGCGGCCTTCCTTGCCCGCCGTATCGCGCAGGGACTGGCAGTCGTGATGCTGGTCGCGACGACCGTTTTTTTTCTCATCCACGCTGCACCCGGCGATCCGTTCAGCGCGTCGATGGAGAACCCTGGAATAACCGAAGGCGTTCGTGCAGCATGGCGGCACACTTACGGCCTCGACCAGCCCATTGGCGAGCAGTACGTCCACTATGTGGCAAGCGTCGCCCGCGGAGACCTCGGGTTTTCGTTCTCCCTGCAGAGACCTGTTGCGGATGCGCTCGGCAGTGCGTTGCCCAACACGCTTCTATTGATGACAGTAGCCCTGGCGGCGGGATTTTTTATCGGCATCGTTGTCGCCATCGCTCAGGTCCGCCGCAGAGGAAAGCCCGCCGACCACATACTGGGGGCAATCTCGATTTTTCTTTTCTCGGTTCCCGATTTCTGGCTGGCCATGCTGATCCTCGTCGCCTTCGCGTACTGGCTTCCACTGTTCCCGATTGGAGGTTCGGTCGACCCTGTCATGCATGACATGATGGGTTCCGGAGCGAGGGCTCTAGATCGAGTTCGGCACATCATCCTGCCAGGGCTCACACTCGCCCTCCTTTATTTTCCGCTCATCGCGCGGCATCAGCGGGCAGCATTGCTGGATGCTATCACAGCCGACTACATCACCACGGGGCGCGCAAAGGGAGTTTCGGAGGCACATCTTGTAAACCGACATGCGCTCCGCAACGCGCTGTTGCCAATCGTGACGATTCTCGGAGTTGCGTTCCCTGCTCTGCTCACAGGGGCGGTGTTTGTCGAAAATGTTTTCTCCTGGCCGGGCATGGGACGCCTGATCGTCAATGCCATCGGAAGCCGCGACTATCCATTGTTGACGGCTGCGGTTCTACTCGGAAGTATGTTCGTCATCGTGGGCAGCATCGGGGCGGATGTGTTGTACCGCGCGCTCGACCCTCGACTTCGCGATGAACTCTGACACGCCGATCGTCATACCGCGCGGGTGGACAGCCCGTAGCCGACTCATTCGCGATCGCTCGACGATTCTTGCGAGCTGTCTGCTCCTGGCGATGGCGATTCCGTGCTTCCTGGCGCCCCTGATATCGCCATATGATCCCGCTGCGCAGCCGGATATCGTCGGGCTGCAGAGTGTAGCACCCTCGTTCGCGCATCCCTTCGGAACCGACCCATTCAGCCGGGACGTGCTTAGCCGGGTCATCTATGGGGGCCGGTTGTCCCTGACGGTCGCGATTATCGCCACCATTGTCAGCGTTACTCTCGGCACGGCATACGGAGCTGCTGCCGGATATAGCAATGGGATAGCGGGTGCGATTCTCCAGCGAATCCTCGATGCCTTGCTTTCCATTCCGCGGCTGTTGCTGCTCATTGCGATTTTCGCTGCGTGGCGCGACGCGCCGTTGTTCTACTTCATTCTCGTTCTCGGGTTTACCGGCTGGTACGGGCTGGCGCGCCTTGTCAGGGGTCAGGTTCTTGCGTTAAAAGGCCGGGATTTCGTGCAGTCGGCGCGCGCACTCGGCGCATCGAGAGCGAGGATATTTTTTCGGCACGTCCTGCCAAATGTGTGGTCGCCCGTGATTGTCGCGGCGACATTGGGAATCGGCCACGTGATAGTATTGGAAGCAGGTCTATCGTATCTCGGCATCGGAGTGCGCCAGCCGACAGCCAGCTGGGGAAACATCATTCAGGACGGGTCTGATCAGATGGCTACACACTGGTGGATCTCGTTTTTTCCCGGCATGGCGATAGTGCTTACGGTGATGGCTTTCAATGTTCTCGGCGACTCGCTTCTGAAAGCGCTCGAGCCACGACGTTCGGTGATGGAATGACTCAGCCGCTGCTCTCCGTTCAGAATCTGTCGACGTACTTTCACACCGAAACCGGCGTTGCGCGCTCGGTCGACGGCGTGTCGTTCGACATCGGAGAGGCTGAGACTCTCGGGATCGTAGGGGAGTCAGGTTGCGGAAAATCCGTCACGGCATTGTCGATTTTACGCCTCATTCAGGCACCTGGAAGGATCGAACCAGGCAGCCGAATCGAGTTCGAGGGAAAAGATCTCGTCACGCTCGGAGACAGTGCTATGCGAGAGATTCGCGGCAACCGCATCTCCATGATCTTCCAGGAGCCGATGTCCGCCCTCAACCCGGTCTTTACCGTCGGGGATCAGGTCGCGGAGGTTGGACGGGTTCACGGCACGGGATCTCGGCGTGATGCATGGAACCACGCGGTCGAGATGCTCGCGCTAACTGGTATCCCATCCCCGGAGGAGCGTGCAAAGCAGTACCCGCATCAGCTCTCTGGTGGAATGCGCCAGCGTGTGTTGATCGCGATGGCGTTGATGATGAAGCCGGCCCTGATCATCGCGGACGAGCCCACAACTGCGCTCGACGTCACGATTCAGGCGCAGATTCTCGATCTACTTACCGACCTCCAGAAAAAACTTGGCACCTCGATTCTGATGATCACGCACGACCTGGGAGTGATCGCGGAAACTGCGTCGCGCGTGCTGGTGATGTATGGCGGTGAGGTCGTGGAAGAGGCAGACGTGCGCGTCCTGTTCGCAAACGCCCATCATCCGTATACCGAAGGGCTGATGAACGCTATGCCGCAGATTACGCATGAACGTGAGCGGCTCAACGTCATTCCTGGCACCGTTCCGCCGCCGACGGCGTGGCCATCCGGATGCCGCTTCCGCGATCGGTGCCCTTACGCGTGGGAAAAGTGCGAGAAAGAGCACCCGCCTCTGTATCAGATCGGAGAGCGGCATAATTCCCGGTGTCATCTCGCGGTCGAGCCGGAGCGAAGGGCGCATCCGCACCTTCCGCTCGTCGAACAGGTTGGAGCGACGCTTTGATGGAACCTCTTCTCTCCGTCAAGAACCTTCGCAAGAGTTTCCCGATCACCAAGGGTGTCTTCGGACGCAAGGTCGGGGAGGTCAGGGCTGTACACGACGTATCGTTCGACATCGCGCGCGGTGAAACCCTGTCGCTTGTTGGTGAATCAGGCTGCGGAAAAACGACGACCGGCCGGGCGATCCTTCGATTGATCGAGCCAACATCTGGTGAAGTGCACTTCGAAGGCAAAGACGTGCTTGCGATGGGAGCTGGCGAGATGCGCGCGCTCAGGCGCGAGATGCAGATAATTTTTCAGGATCCCGTTTCCTCGTTGAATCCACGCATGACCGTGGGCACTGCGATCCGTGAAGGCCTCACGATTCACAAAATCGCCGAGGGTGCGGATGCTGATGCGAGGGTTCGGCAGCTTCTGGATGAAGTTGGCTTGCGCGCGGAGTATGCTACTCGATATCCGCACGAGTTTTCCGGCGGACAACGCCAGCGTATTGGAATCGCGCGTGCGCTCGCAGTCGAGCCGAAGTTTATCGTTTGCGACGAGCCTGTCTCTGCGCTCGACGTGTCCGTGCAGGCGCAGGTCATCAACCTGCTGCGTGATCTTCAGCGCGAACGCGGCCTGACATATCTCTTCATCGCGCACGATTTATCGGTCGTGAAACACATGTCCGACCGCGTCGCAGTGATGTACCTGGGCAAGATCGTCGAGCTGGCAAACGCTGAGGATCTCTATCGCGATCCGACAATGCCTTATACACAGGCACTGTTGTCGGCCGTGCCGATCGCGGATCCGACCGTCGAGAAAAAGCGCATCCTTCTCGAGGGAGATGTTCCGTCGCCGGCGGCGCCTCCGCCCGGATGCGTCTTCAATCCGCGCTGCCATCACCCAGCGAAGGATGCGGCGTGCACTGTGTTAAATCCCCCGCTGGAAGAAAAGGCACCATCTCATTTCGCAGCGTGTATCAAGCAGCCCCCCACGGCAATTTCGTGGGATGAGCAGGTCAAAGCCGGTGGCACCAAGCCGCCGGAGAGCTACTTTCCCGTCGTCGAGCAACTCACCCGGCAGGCAGCCGACTCCAACCCAGGCGCTCTCGCATGAGTCCAGATAAGTCAGTCTTCGAACAGCCGCAGGCAGCTACCATTACCGGCGACGGCGCACCACCGGGACTCGAGCAGTGGACCGGGGATCGCCGTTTTTTCGGCCACCCGCGGGGTTTGTCGACTCTCTTCTTCATGGAGATGTGGGAGCGCTTTTCCTACTATGGAATAAGGCCGCTTCTGGTGCTCTTCATGACCGCCGCGCTTACCAGTGGCGGGTTTGGCTTTGACAGACAGTCCGCATCGGCAATCGTCGGGATTTATGCAGCGGGCGTGTATCTCGCATCTCTCCCCGGCGGATGGATCGCTGACCGCTGGCTGGGATTGCGGAGATCGATATGGTACGGCGGCATTTTCATCGCCATCGGCCATTTGTGCATCGCCTTGTCCGCCGTATTCGCGCGCGGAGTGTTCTTCCTCGGCCTGATTTTCAT
>JANYKY010000082.1 GCA_025357975.1 Gemmatimonadaceae bacterium | reverse complement strand
AACGTCCCGACTGTGACGATCGTGCCCTCGACAGTTGATGGAAGTCCTGATTCGCCCGGCAGCCGAAGGGACTCAGCCACGGGACGCAACAACTGTCAGGGTCTGCAGTCGCGGAGCGGCCGCCTGGAGCTTCTCCACTGTGATCGCATCGCCGACGTCGAATGGACCACTTCTAATTCGCCGCAGCGCGGTAAGGTGCGCGGCACTCGACGTTTTGCGGCCGAGATCACGCGCCAACGCGCGGATGTACGTCCCCGTTCCACACGTTATCGTGACATCGATTTCCGCGCGCCGCCTAGCATTGATGACCCAGCCATGCACCACCACTTCGACCGGCTCGAGCTCCATGGGTTCTCCGCGACGCGCGGCATCGTACGCTCGCACCCCATCGACGGACTTGGCCGAAAATGCGGGCGGTACCTGGCTGATTTTCCCCGTGAGTGAACGTATCACCACGTCGATTTCGTCAACGTTCGGTACACTGGCTTCGCGCACGAGGCTGCCTGTGCAATCGTCAGTGTCAGTCTCGACCCCAAAGCGGATAGTCGCCTCGTAAACTTTCGGCTCCGTCTCGATGAATGTCGCGAGGCGTGTCGATCGCCCGAGCAGCAACACGAGTAGCCCGGTAGCGAACGGATCCAGCGTCCCCAAATGGCCGATACTGCGTTCGCCGTAAACCCGTCGTGCGACCTGGACGACGTCGTGCGAAGTTATGCCTGCGGGCTTGTCGACCAGGAGCAGCCCTTCAGCGCCTTCAGGCAGTCGCGCAGTCTCAGTCGTTGGAGATTTCGCTCGGCGCCGCCGGCGAAGATGCATCGGCGATAGGTTCCACCGGAGCTTCCGACTTGATGCCTGCAAGAAGCGACTCGATTCTGGCCGCGCGTGCAACGCTGTCATCTTCCTTGAACTGGAATTCCGGCGCAACGCGAAGCCTCAGCGCCCGGCCAACCCGCGACCGCAGATGCGATGCAGTGCTCGCGAGTCCCTGAAAGGTCGCTTCCTTTTCGGATTCGCTGCCCATCACGCTCACAAAAACTTTTGCGTGACGGAGATCCTGCGTGACCTCGACTCCGGTGACCGTAACGAATCCAACAATGCGCGGATCTTTCGCCGATTCCGCGAGAAATGTCGCCACCTCTTCCCGGACCGCCTCGGCAACGCGGTCCGAGCGGCGCGTATTACGCAAGCGCGGCCGACGTCAGTGTGCGCGCAACCTGTTCCTTGCGATAGCACTCGATCAAGTCGCCTACCTTGATGTCGTTGAAGTTCTCAATTCCGATACCGCACTCGAATCCCTCGCGAACTTCCTTCACGTCGTCCTTGAAACGACGCAGCGAGCCGATGTTGCCATCGTAAATCTCGACGCTGTCCCGAATGACGCGGGCACGCGCCTGACGCACGATGATGCCGCTGCGCACAGAGCAGCCGGCGATGAGCCCCAGCTTCGGAACCTTGAACGATTCGCGAACTTCAGCCTCTCCGAGCACAACTTCGCGCTCTTCCGGACGAAGCATTCCCTCGAGAGCGGCGCGAACGTCTTCTACCGCTTCGTATATGACTTTGTAGAGCTTGATGTCAACGCCTTCGCGCTCGGCAGCCGCACGTGCGTTGTTATCAGGCCGCACGTGGAAGCCGACGATGATGGCGCCCGACGCTCGCGCAAGAAGAATGTCGCTCTCCGTAACGGAACCGACGCCGCGATGAATTACGTCCACCGATACTTCATCGTGCGAGAGCTGGCCGAGCGCATCGGCGAGTGCTTCTGCCGGGCCGCCCTGATCGGCCTTGATGACGATTCGGAGCGTGCGCTTCTCGCCTGCCGCCGACGCATTCATGAAGTCTTCGAGCGACACGATGCTCTTGGTCGTACGACGGCTCTTCGCTTCGCGATCGAGACGCTGGCGAGTCTGCGCGATCTCGCGTGACTCCATTGCATCCTCGACGACGACAAACTGGTCGCCGGCCATCGGCACTCCGCCGATACCAAGAACCTGAACAGGAATGGCCGGGCCAGCCGACTTGACGATCTTTCCGCGCTCGTCGAGCAACGCGCGAACGCGTCCCGAGAACATTCCGCAAATGAAATCGTCACCGACCTTGAGCGTACCGGCAGAGACGAGGACGGTGGCAACTGGACCCTTGCCCGGATCGAGCTGCGCTTCGACGACTGCGCCGACTGCCCTGCGATTGGGGTTCGCCTTGAGATCGAGAATTTCCGCCTGGAGAAGGATCTGGTCGAGAAGTGTATCGACGCCTGTTCCCTTCTTGGCTGAGATCTCGCTCGAGAGCGTTGTGCCACCGAATTCTTCGAGCACGACTCCGTGCTGAAGAAGGTCCTGCTTCACCTTTCCTGCATTGGCTGAAGGCAAGTCGATCTTGTTGATCGCGACGATCATCGGTACACCGGCGTTCTTGGCGTGCGAAATCGCTTCGATGGTTTGCGGCATCACCTGATCGTCGGCAGCGACAACGAGGACGACGATATCCGTCACCTGGGCGCCGCGAGCACGCATTGCCGTAAATGCTTCGTGACCTGGCGTGTCCAGGAACGTGATGTGCCTGTCGTTCGGCAAGGCGACGTTGTACGCACCGATATGCTGCGTGATACCGCCGGACTCGCCAGCCACGACATTCGCTTTCCGGATGTAATCGAGCAGCGACGTCTTACCGTGGTCGACGTGACCCATGATGGTAACAACCGGCGGCCGCGACTCGAGCTCTTCGGGAGTATCGATGATGACCGCTTCCTCGAGCCCAGCCGTGTACTCCTCTTCCTTGACTGCCTGGAAACCAAATTCACCGGCGATGAGCTCGATCTGGTCGAAGTCGAGACGCTGATTGATGGTGACCATTAGGCCAAGGTTCTTGAACGCAAATCCTACGATCTGTGTCGCGGGAATCTTAAGAATTCCTGCAAGCTCGCTGACAGTGATGAACTCGTTGACGCGAACGGTTTTCTTCTCGCGCTCGACGGCCGCGACGCGCTGCGCCTCGACCTCTTCACGATAAGAAACGTCGTCGGCGCGACGAGCTCCTCCGCGACGTGGCGCAGGTCCGCGAAGAGCGGTCATCGTCTTGGAGATGCTGGACGACACCGCTTCCTGATCTACCGACCCGCGCTTGCCTTTCTTGCCACGTCTCGAGCGATCGTCGCCAACACTGCCGCCCGGACGCGGGCGGTCGTCTCTGCGAGCGCCGGCGAACCCTGAGCCAGCGCTTGCGCCAGGAGCCGCCGAGGCAACGGGCCGCGGTGGCGCGAACGGGGTGCCGGTGGCGACAGGACGCGGACGCGGAGCGCCCGGAACGATAGGGCGCGGACGCGGGCGATCCGGGGACGACTGGGCACCCTGAGATGACGCTGGTTGCGACGGCTGAGCGGCTGCCGCAGGCGGCGGCGAAGACGGCGGCGCCTGCGGACGAGGTGCCGGTGGTCGCTGTTCAACCGGCGCTGATGCGATATCTCCGCGGTCGCCCTGAGACGGTGCCTCTGGCGCCGGGACGGAAGTGACCGGCGGTGCCTGACTTTCGGGAGCAGGCGCGGGCGCGCGCTTTGGCGGCGGAGCTGGAATTTCCGGAGTGCTTACGTCGGAGACGGAAGACGTTGGCACAACAGGTTCTGTCGAAGGCTCTTCGTCGACAACGGGTGCGGCTTCGACGACGCGGCGACGCCGACGGCCTGCCGGGTCAACTGCGGGCTCCGGTGCAAGAGGAGGGGCTTCGACAACTGGTGCCGCGCCGCGGCGACGGCGCGTCGGCGTCGTTGCCGGAGCGGTCGCCCGAGCTCTTTTCTCGCGCTCCCATCGTACTCTGATTCGGGCAACCTGCTCGTCCGAGAGAGGCGTCATATGGCTGCGCACCGGGACGTCCATCAGCCGAAGGAGATTGATCACTTCATCGACGGATATCCCGAATTCGCCAGCCATGTCGTTCACGAGAAGCTTGCTCAAAACACTACCTCCTTAATCCCCGTCGGTTCGGTGGTCGAACCGGCCGCAAATCCTTTCCCGTCACGCCGTCACTACTCGGAATCGCGTCGAGAATTCCCTTCGCCAAGCCCCTGTCGGTAACACCAATGACCGCGACCGACTCGCGTCCCGTCATTCCTCCGAGCTCGGTCGCGGACAAATCGCTGATGACCGGAACTCCGTGAGCTTTCAACAAGCCCGTGATCTTATCCAAACTATTCTTCGATGCATCGCTCGCCACAAGCGCGACTTTCAGCTTACCGTGCTTTGCTGCGTCACGCGCCTGGGCGACGCCGACTACCGCCATCCGACCGCGAAGACCGAGGCCGACCAGACCAAGCGCCTTTTTCTTCGCGACCTCGCTTATCAACTACCTTTTCTCTCGCCCGGCGTTGACGGCGGCACGTTGCCAGCGTCCGATTTGGGATTGGTGCCGCTGTCATTCGCGTTCGTCGCATCTCCTGCTCCGCCATCACTGCCGATAGTGCCACTTTCCGACGGTGTCTCATCGCTTGGCGCAGCGGGCTCAGGAATCTCCGACTGCGATGCGTCGTCCGACCCATCTCCGTCTTCAGTGGTGAGCTCGTTGATGATCGTCATGAGACGGTCAGCCTCCTCAGGCGCAATTCCAGCAAGGTGCAAAAAATCCTCTCGCTCGAGGTCGATGATGTCGTCGAGCGTCTTGTATCCTGCCTCTTCGAGCACAGCGACAGTTGCCGGCTCAAGACCCTCGATCTCAGTGAGGCGCGGGTTGACATTCGCCTCAGATTCTTCGCCGGGAAGCGGTGCAAAGATCTGCTGCTCGGACCCGCGCTCCATCCACTCGCGGCTCGAGTACAGCTCGATCTTCCACTCCGTCAACTCGGATGCGAGGCGAACATTCTGCCCATTGCGCCCGATCGCGAGCGAGAGCTGATCTTCGTCGACGACGGCCTGAATGGTCTTCGTCGCGGCATCGCTGAAGACGCGAGCGACACGCGCCGGAGCGAGCGCAAGCTTCGCGAATCTTTCTGGGTCGGCCGACCATGGAACGATGTCGATTCTCTCGCCCTGGAGCTCGTTTACCACGGCCTGCACGCGCGAGCCCTTGAGGCCAACGCACGCGCCAACCGGATCAACCGAATCATCTCGCGAGAATACAGCGATCTTGGTACGATTTCCGACTTCCCGCGCAGCTGCCCTGATCTCCACGATTCCCTGCTGGATCTCGGGAACCTCGAGCTTGAAGAGTGCCTTCACGAACATCGGATCGCCGCGGCTCAACATGAGGCGCGGGCCCTTCGGCGTTTCCTCGACGCGCTTGAGAACGGCACGCAGAGCGTCTCCCTGATGGAAATGCTCGCGATGGTTCTGCTCCCGGTAAGGAATGACGGCTTCGGCTTCGCGGAACTTGTTCAGCATTATCACGAGCTTTCCGCGCTCGATCTGCTGAACCTCGCCAGACAACAGGTCCCCAACGCGGCTCGTGAACTCGTCACGAATCTTCGTGCGCTCGCCTTCCCTGACGCGCTGGATGATGCGCTGCTTCGCGGCAAGAACGGCCATGCGCCCGAACTCCGCGAAATCGACAGGGTTCTCGAGCACGTCGCCGACCTGGAACTCAGGGTCTTCGAACCGCGCTTCTTCGAGTGAGACTTCGCGGGCCGCGTCCACCACTTCCGCCACTACGGTGCGGAGGCGAACGATGCGAATCGTTCCCTTGTCCTCATCGATGTCGACTTCTGCCTGGACGGTCGGTCCATGCTTCTTTGCCAGCGCGGCCGTGATACCATCGAACAGCAGACCGTGCAGCTCGGTGCGGTCGAGTTGCTTGGTGTTCGTCAGCTCGCGGATCGCAGTCAGGATTTCAAGTGAACCAGCCATCCTAAAGCTCCTTACCTTTTCCAGTTGAATGCCAGCCGCGCCTTGGTTACGGCGGCAAGCGGAACACGGTGGGGGCTTCCCGACGCGTCCTCTACCAAAATCACTTCAGCACCTTCGTCACCCTCGACTCCGGCGATTATAATCTCTTTGGAGCTCAACCCGGGCTGGCCATCCGATGGATGCGATGTGACCACGGCATCCCTTCCGATGAACCGGCGCCAGTCGGCCGCGTTTCGAAGCGGCCTTTCAACGCCCGGGGACGAGACTTCAAGCACGTACATCGTGCCCACAAGACTGCCCTCGTCCAGCCGTGCCTCGATCGCGCGTGATGCCCGTGCACAATCTTCGACCATGACCTTCTCGCCATCCTTTCGCTCGATGCGAACATCGAGCACCGGACGGCTCCTGGTGCCTACGGAACGGAGCTCAAAAAGATCGAGACCCAACTCCGTAAGTTCAGCAGCTACAATATTTTGCAAGGCTTCGTTCATCTTATTTCGAGCAAACTTCCCGAAACAAAAAAATGTGGGGGGCATCCCCACATTTTCGAGCGCCGCCCAAACCGCGCTACACGAAGCAATCTAGGCTTCGCTACCTATAGAGTCAAGCTGACCAACAACGGCGACCAACAACTCGCTACCCGATAATTCCTGCCACTATTACCGCCACCTGGCGACCGGCATCCCCCGCGCGATGGGAAAAAAAACGGTCATTGTCACATCGGGTACAGTCAGAGCTCACAGATACGTCGGTGACGCCCTCCTCGCTCGCGTGTTCAGCGATCAGTGACCGAATGTCCACGTTCCCCGGGCGGTTCGGAGGCTGGCCAGTAAGTTGGGATCTTACTTCGGCGCTTACTTCGTAGCAGCGTCCACAAATTGCCGGACCCAGGTGGATCTTGAGTTCGCCCGGTGGAATCCCCAAACGCGCGAACGCTCTGAGGCCTGAG
>JANYKY010000069.1 GCA_025357975.1 Gemmatimonadaceae bacterium | reverse complement strand
AGCCGAGTGTGATTCCAATCTCCCAGAACCCAAGCGGCACACCAGACGCCACGCCGTAGAGAGATGGATACACCTCGAGATACCGGTGCAACCACAATCCGACCACAGTGAACATCGCAAACAGCGCCATCGTCGGCAGATAAACCTTGGCGGCGCGCGACATCAATCCGAAGAAAGGTCCGAACATCAACGTCACCGCCGTGAGCGTCACAGGCAGCCACGGATGAATCAGCCGCAACCTCATCCAATGCGTTTCCTCACCCATGTTGCCATACCAGATCACGAGGTATTGGCCAAAGGTCAGATAGCCCCAGAACGCAGTGAATGCGAAACACAATTTGCCGAGATCGTGGAAATGCTTCTCGGTAATCAGCTCGTAAGCGCCGAGGTAGCGACGCCAGGCCATCGTGAGGACGGTGAAGCTTGCAAGAGCGCAAACCCAGCCGCCCATAAAAACCCACCAACCATACATCGTGCTTTGGAAATGAAGATCGAGCGACATCGACAGGTCCCACGCGAGTACGATCCAGCCAAATGCAAATGCAAATGCGAGGAATACCGCAAGGCGACCCTGCGTCGAATGTGTGGAGTGGATCTCACGGCGCTCGTCACGGAATCCGGTGCGCATTCTTTCACGCAGTCCTTTCGCCCAGGCCGCGCCTGCTTCGGGCACGAGACCGACATCGAGCCGAACACAGAGATAGATGTACCAGAGACTCAACGACGTGATTATCCCGAAAGCGATTATCACACGCGGGATGAAGAACGCCGGATTGAGGTACACCTGCTTTTCAGGAATGAGCTCGGCGCCACGTGCCCACGGAAAAATGTGTCCCTTTCCAAACAGAATTACGATCAGCAGAACAAAAGCCGCCGGCAGCCATGCGACGTATCCTTCGAGCAAACGGATCACCGAGCGCGACCAGCGAGCAGTTGTGATGCGCTGAACTGCTACGAACATCACGCCGGCTGACGATACAGTCGTGAAGTACAGCCAGTTGAACAACATCGACTGCCACACTCGGTCATTGCCGGTGAATGCGCCAAAAAGAAACACGAGCAAACCGACGACGCCAAACACGATGCAGATTGTGCGAAGCGCGCGCGGTAGAGGTCTCGATGTTCCCGCGAGTATTTCCTCACGCGTCGGGACGTGAACATGTTCGCCGCTCACTGAGGCATCTCCCGCTTTATCGAATCCGTGCCAATCTTGGGCGGCAACGCACCAGGAACCGCCGCTGCATTCGCTGGCGTCACGGCCTTACCCATCGAATCAGTCGCGGCAGCCTGCATTGGTCCACGCAGACCCGATCCGCTGATTTGGCCGCGCGCGTTCATGAATGGAGGCATGCGCGTCGGACCAGTCCGCGAAAAACCGTAGAGCTTGTCGCCAGTAACTCCCGGAGGCGCCAGCGGCCCCGTTGGTACTACCTGCCCTGCCTTACCCTGCAGACCGCGCAGATAATTAATGACGTCCCAACGATCGGGTTCTTCTATGCGATTGTACGGCGGCATCAGTCCTCGCCCGTTTCGAATCATCCCGAAGATGTATCCGTCTGCGCGACCCTTCGTCACGTCAGTCGTGAGATTGATGCCAGGCATACCGAACTTCGTCGCGGGACCATCACCCATTCCCTTTTCGCCGTGACAAGGAGAGCAGTTCACCTGAAAGTATTTTCTTCCATTCGCGAGCGACGCCGCCGTAATTGGCGTCGGATTCGGAATGGCGGACATCGAATCGATAGTGCCGGGAAGCGCAGCATAAGAAACCTGAATGCCAGCAACGGCCATTCCATTTACGGGCACCGAGTACTGCGGATTCCCGCGAGATGGGGTCAGCGTATCCTTTACCGGTTCCCAGGTCCACAGCGAAGGCTGCCGCTTGAAGTCGGTAAACCATTCACAGGCAGTGAGGCCAAAAAGAATTGGCCCGACGAGAAGCGTCGCCCTTAGCCTAGCGTTCACCACGCACCTCCACCGCTCCATGCGATCTCAACAGCGACTCGGCCGCTGCTGCACGTTCGGGCAAGCACGCGACCCAGATTCCATAGTCGCCGTGACTGAAGCGCGGATCATAACCGACAGTCATCGTCAATCGCGGGACGCGCGCCTGTATGAAGAGACCTACAACAGTTGCAAGCCCGCCGAATAGAACCATCACTTCGAATCCGAAAATCGTATACGGCACCCACGACGCTATCGGCTTGCCTCCTACGACAAGCGGCCAATAGTCCGAGGTCCATATCGCGATCCAGTACCCGCACGTCGCGCCAAAAAGCCCGCCGAACAGCGTGAATTTTCTCACCGGGCTCGGCCCTGCATCGACTGCATGCTCGATCTCATGGCGCGGTGTCGGTGTGTAGACCGTCACCTCACCAAGCTTTTCCTTTTTCAGCGCCTCGATGGCGTCTACCGCGGCGTCGAGCTCGCGGAATGCTCCGACAACTCCTGACATCAGTCGTACTCCCCAGGGGTTGAAGGCTCGTAACTGAGATGCGCGCCCGACGACGTGATCCCGTGGTCATGCTTCGCCCGAAGCTTCGGTGGAATGATTTCCTTCACTTCAGTGAGCGCGATGACAGGCAGCTGCTTGATGAAGAGCAGGAACCACATCGAAAACCATCCAAAGCTTCCACAGAGAATTGCGAAATCAACCCAAGTCGGCGTGTAGCCTGCCCACTGCCACGGCTCGAACTCATGCGAGAGCGATGGAACGACGATCACGAAACGCTCGAACCACATGCCGAGGTTGATGAAGAACGACAGGATGAACAGCCACGTCGGATTGCGGCGCCAGCTCTGCCTGAACAGCGA